>JUEF01000122.1 GCA_000802045.1 Peptococcaceae bacterium BICA1-8 | reverse complement strand
AGTGGCTAGTGGCTAGTGGCTAGTGGCTAGATTAATTATGGGTTTAGATATTGGGTTTTGACAATACTACTGGGTGAAGATTTTGCGTCTGACAAATACTATGTGGTCATTCTAGTGCGTCTGACACAGGCAGGATTACTTCGCTCCGCTCGTAATTATTCACGCATTGCACGCGCACCACTTTATTTCTGTCATCCTGAGCGATAGCGAAGGATCTTACGTAGTCTGAGTCTTAAGATCCTTCGGTCGTTCCTCCCTCAGGATGACATACAACCACCAGTAGCTTTCATAACAATGACTATTTTACGATACTCAAGCTCTAATCTAGCGAAGCGAAATCTTAATCTTAATCCTAATCTTTTTATTAAACTCAACCTTAACCTCAACCTAGCGAAGCGAAACCTTGACTAGATTTAAAAAAGAGCGGTTGCCCGCTCTTTTTTAGAATCTAGTCAAATACTGGTCAACTTCCCATTGATGGACCTTACTACGGTACTCTTCCCACTCCAACTTTTTAGCTTCAATATATAAATTATAGACGTGCTCGCCTAGGGCTTTTTTGATTAAGTCATCCTTCTTTAAAAGCTCAATAGCATTAATTAGATTTATGGGTAGCCCTTCTATACCATTAGCAGTTCTTTCCTCTTCCGACATCTCATAAATGTTAGCATTAATTGGTGCTGGTGGAGCTATTTTCTTCTCTATGCCATCCAATCCAGCCTGTAAAACAACTGCTAAAGTAAAATATGGATTTGCTGAGGGATCAGGATTACGAAGTTCAACCCTTGTTGAAGGTCCTCTTTTTGCAGGTACTCTAATTAAAGGGCTGCGGTTTCTTGTAGACCAGGCAATATACACTGGTGCTTCATAGCCAGGTACTAATCTTTTATATGAATTAACTGTAGGGTTAGTAATAGCTGCAATAGCTTTGATGTGCTTAATTACTCCCCCCATAAAATAGTATGCCGTTTCAGATAACTGTTCTTCACCCTTGGGATCAAAAAATACATTATTCCCCTGCATATCAGACAAAGATATATTAGTATGCATACCCGAACCAGCGATACCGAACACAGGCTTGGGCATAAATGTTGCATGGAGTCCATGCCGCTGGGCAATAGTTCGAACAACATATTTAAAAGTCATTATTGCATCAGCAGTAAAAGTAGCTTCACCGTATTTAAAGCCAATCTCGTGCTGTCCTGGCGCCACTTCATGGTGGGAAGCCTCAACCTCAAAACCCATTTTTTCCAGGTTTAGAACCATGTCCCGACGGGCATTTTCTCCTAAATCCACCGGTGTCAAATCAAAATATCCGGCTTTATCATGGGTAATAGTTGTGGGTACACCCTCATTATCGGTATGGAAAAGGAAAAACTCACATTCAGAACCTACATTCATTTTAAAGCCCATTTTTTCAGCACGCATGGTAGCCCTTTTTAATACATATCTGGGGTCCCCTTCAAACGGGGTGCCGTCAGGATTATAAATATCACAAATCAATCTTGCCTCTGCCCCTTCCTGAGGCAGCCAGGGGAAAATGACAAAGGTACTAGGATCTGGCCTTAAGTACATATCTGATTCTTCTATCCTTACATAACCTTCAATAGAAGATCCATCAAACATTAACTCACCAGCTAAAGCCTTTTCTAATTGTTTTTCAGTTATTGCTACATTTTTTAGGACACCGAACATATCTGTAAACTGGAGTCGTATAAACCTTACGTCATATTCTTTGGCTAATTTCAAGACGTCCTTTACACTTAGCTTTGACATTAAAAACCCTCCCTAAAAAAATTAGACACCCAACAAAACAGCATTTATAAGCTGCTGGTTTGTATTAATTATAGGAGCACAATTTAAGATTCGCAAGATAAATTTACCAGCACTCAAAAATCTTCCATTAATACTATAGCTTCCGCAACTTTTCTCATAGGTATACGTTTCTCCATACTGCTCTTTCGAAGCTTATTATATGCAGCATCTTCTGTTATTCCTTGTTTAGTCATTAGTATACCTTTAGCCTTTTCTACTATTTTCCTGCTTTCAAGGGTATCTTTTAACTGAGCAACTTCCTTTTCCAGCTCTCTTTGATTTCTGTACTGATTTAAGGCAAGATTTAAGGTATTAATAAGCTGATATTCAGTTATGGGTTTCAATAAGACCCCAAAAACTGATTTGGGAAGACTAGTGCCAGTATTTATCGAATGTTGACTTAATAAAACTACCGGACCCAAATTTTCATCAGCAATAATCTGTGCTAGTTGTACACCATTTAAACCTTGCAGATCATTATCAATTAAACTGATGCTTACCTCTTTACTCTGCAGCATTCGTAATACAGAGTACGCATCATCAACAACAGCCATAACCTGATAACCCTGGGAGACCAGTATTTTTTTAAACTTATTATTTTGCTGCTGGTTTTTAACAGCGATAAGTATATTTTGAGGCATTATTTTACCACCTTTAATAGGACAGGGGACACACCTGCCGGAGCTTAGGATTCATTTTGGGGCAGGAATGTCCCCAACGAATAATTTTATCTATGGTCGATGTAATTACTAATTATCGTGATATATTTCCTGATTTAATTAGCGGAACGGTGAGGGCACCGTTCCCTACAATTACCGGGCAGAAAAACAGAGCATCTGTATGCTATTTTAGCATGAAAGATTTGTTTAGCAAATAGCATTCATCTATCAAATCGCCTATCAGCTATCATCTATTGATTTTCTACCATTTTTTTCCCAAAAAAATAATGGCCTTGCGGCCATTTATAAAGGGAGGGAACAACTTTAGTTAAACATGCGGGCTAATGTCGGAAATGACTTTTTTGCCCACTGTATTATTTTAAAACTTACCCTAATATTATTTTTTTTAAACTTATCAGGTGTATTTATCGGATAACCGTTTTTAACCTTAGATACTTCCTCCGGGCTATTATCTGTTGCAACAAAACACAACGGAGGAAATAATACACACCACCAGTTTGCACCCCTGCCTTCTCCAATTACTACTTTTACAGCTTCATATTCACCCGCAGGTAAGCTAAAGCTACCATAATACTTTGTTGGAAAGAAGAATCTACCGTACTGTGTCTCAATATTATAGTTACTACCTAAGCCCTTTAGGGTATTTATTGCTATATCTTCTACCTGAGGCAGGCTGCTTAATAATATTGTTCTGCTTTCATCGATATTTTCAGATGTTTTAAACCTATCTGCTATTTCTTTGACAATTGCATCCTTCACCAGATATTTTAATGCCTGATCTTCTTTACTATCACTGTTTGCAAGCACATGCAGCCTTATTAGATCATTTCCATCTTGACCAGGAGTCTCCCCTATAGGACCTGCCCCACCTGTAACAAAAATTCCCAAGAATAATATAACCAGTATCAAACACTTCTTCTTCATATTTTCTAACCTCCCGGTCCGTTCTTATTCTTAGTATTGCCCGGAAGATTATTCCTTATTCATAATTTTTTACTAAAGGGTGAATATTTTGCGTCTGACAATTACTCACTGGTCTAGCTTTTGCGTCTGCTAATACTCCAGGGCTAGATTATGCGTCTGATAATATCTTAGGAAGATCTACCCCTAAAAAATCACCTACAACGATTGTGTCAGACGCAATAGCTAAACCCCGGAGTAATTGTCTGACCCATAAAATTTACCCCAAAGAATAATCAGACGCGTGATGTTGACCCAGTAGTATGTCATAAAAATAACCACTGTTCACACAGTGGTTATTTTTATTATCCTTTCCCAACTACACATGGAATTCTAATTACTTGCCCAATCCGTAATCTTCTGGGATCTACTCCCGGGTTAGCTCTTTGGATATCATGAGCGGTTATTCCTGGTACTCTGCTTTGATTTTTTTGAGCTATTGAGTAAAAGGTGTCTCCAGCAACTACTGTATAGCTGAAAAAACCGGAAGGTGGGCACTCATCAGGTGGAACTACAGGAACTGTATCTTTTACGTCAACAACTACCACAAACTCTTTCATCTCGAAGGCTCTTACACAAATTTCTAATATGGCGATAGCCCGAACATTTGTAGTTTGACAGGATTCGCCCTCCAGTTTCAAATCTGTGTACTCAACCCTTTCAGTAACATCTACCATAGTGTCAGGAGTTATACCATCGAAATGGACAAAGGTTGTAAATGGAATATCTGCACTTGTTTCCCTTAACTCCTGTTCACCCTCACAAGAAACATAGTAAGCCTGAACATGAATCAAACCTTTTACTATAACCTTATTTTGGATTTTTTCATAGGTTACATTTCTGATTCTGGCTGTTAAATTCCTTGTTTTTCTTACTGTTATACCTTCGACATCAGCTGGAGCATTGACATCGATGGATTGGTTAACATTTTCCTGTCCGCATTTTTTGCCAAGAATATTCTCTACCCTAACTCTCCGTCTATCAAAAGCAGCACCTTTAACATTAGTAACAATATTTAGCTCTATTAATTCAGTTACCTTAGCAAAAACCTGCAGTATACAGTTGGCTTTCACTCTGTTTGTTACTCCATTGGCATTTGTGGCCATAAGATTCGCTTCACAGAATTCTACTTTGCATTTTACATAAGCATCCATTTCTGGCTCTGCCCCTGGAATATCAATAACAACTGAGAATGGGTCATCAAAGGATTGTTCTTGTACAGAACTATCTTCATCATCTACATAGTAAATTTGCTTATGCAGGGTCCCTCTTACAATTACCTTTCCTGGTAGTATCTCATAATCAAGATCACGGCAAACTGCATCCATATCATAGATCTTACGTGCATCCTCATTTAGTGTGTGCTCTGCAGATACAGTAGCCTGTTTTTCTTTCTCACCTACTACACTTTCAACATTAAACAATTCCTTCTCTACTGTAATGCCAGGACCTGTTACATCTGTTACAACATCTAACTGCAGGATTTCTATTACCTTTACAGTAACACTTAATACTGCAGACTGGTGGATAGTGCTGGTTGGAAATGTTCCATTGGCAGCACTAGTATCGATAAACATAATCTGAGCATCGATCAAAGCGTCCATTCCCGGTTTGGCACCTTCAATATGGACAAAATCAGTGAATTCTTCCCTCATTACAGTATACTCTCTTACTACATAGTCCCCTTCTTCGATGTAAAAAATTTGTTTGTGTAATGCACCTTTAATTATTACTTTATTTGGAAGGATTTCATAATCTAGCTCAATTAGTTCCGAGTCAACATCGGCAATTTTTCTGACAACAATAGGTTCTAATACTGTTTCACCGTCTACAATAACAGGTCTAGTAATTTGAATATTGCGCACTACATCAATCTGGGCAGTACCTTCTCCTATTACATGCTGTACTTTTATTCTTCTTTTGTTTTGGGTAATAGGCATAAAATATCTTTCCTCCTCTCAATTTCTTAGGATATCTCAGTTTAATATATGAGAACCCCTTTAAAATGTGACTAAAAAAACCTAGCGATTCTAAAAGATTAATATATGTTATGTGGTTTTTAGCTACTTGTGACTTTTTACCATAAAAAAAATAGTGTTACTGCATTATATGCAGTAACACTATTTTTCTTGCTAAGTATTCTTAATAACCTACAAACATTTGAGTAAACATTGTGTTATAAGGTCCGCCGTCAACAATGCCTATTCCTATATGGGTGAAATTAGAATTTAAGATATTTTTACGATGACCTGATGAATTCATCAAAGCCTCATGAGCTCCTGATACCGAATAATGCCCGGCTAAATTTTCCCCAGCATATCTATATTTTATCCCGAAACTGTCCATCATCTCAAAGGGGCTCCCATAGGTAGGTGAGTTATGGGCAAAATATTTTTTATCAATCATATCCTGAGATTTAATTCTGGCTACTTTTACCAGACTACTATCCATAACCAAGGGTGCTACCCCTGCTTCTTTTCTGGCTTTATTAATCAATTCCAGCATCTCCTGCTCTTTTTTCTCCTGAGCCGTAAGCTGCCCAGATGTATTACCAGGGTTTTGTTCAGGTTCAGGTTCAGGCTGGGGTTTGGGTTGGGGCAGCGGTTCTGGCTTTGGTCCAGAGTTATCAGTGCCTGCTCCTATAAATATTTCTACCATGATATATCCATACCGAGCACTTTTTACAATTCCAACTCCAACTTCTTGGACTTGAGAATTTAAAATATTGCCTTTATGTGTCGCTGCAGCCATTAAAGCATTATGGGCAGGTTCTACAGCACCAGCTGCTACTATGCTTTCAGCTAACTTAGAGTAGCTTATGCCAGACTTACTAAGCATTTCTGCAGTCCTGCCATAGGTAGGTGAGATATAGGCTAAATAACCCTTTTCCTCCATATCCTTAGCCTTCATCCGGGCAATCTCTGCTAAATTTTCGTTTACCTTCAAAGCAGTTAAACCCTTTTGGGTTCTATCTCTGTTTATTAAATCAATCATTTGTGTTTCGAGCTTTATTTCCCCATTAGCTTCTGGTTTTTCAGGTTCAGGAGCAGGCACGGGTTCGGGCTCAGGTACTGGTTCTGGTTTTGGTTTTGGTTCTGGTGTGGGCTCTGGTGCCGGCTCTGTTCCGGGATTTTGTGAATCCTGGCCGTCACCTATATTAGTTTTTAGAAACACTTCAACTATGTTGAACCCATAATTTCCCCCTGGTACAACTGCTACCCCTACTTGAGAAAAGTCAGGATTTAAAATTACTTCTTTATGTCTTGATGAATTCATCAAGGCTTCATGACCCTTCTTTACATCTGGTGAACCAACTATATTCTCTTTAACTTCCAAAAAAGGGATGTTAAAGGTTTTTAACATGTCCTCCATATAGCCATATGTTGGTGATCTGTAGGCAAGATAACTCTTTTCTACCATTTCTTCGCCTTTTAATCTGGCAATTTGGTTTAATTTATCATTCACACTTAGTTTTGCTAAGCCATTTTTTTGGCGTTCTCCATTTATCAAATCCACTAAATATTTATTCCAATCAATACTTTCGCTATTATCGTTGTTTTCTGATCCACTACCCTCGTCAGGTGCTGCATCACTAAACTTTGGCTCACCGGTAAACAGCTGGGTGAACATCATGCCATAAGGGCCACCCTTGACTATGCCGACTCCAATATGTGTAAAGGATGGGTTTAGAATATTCTTTTTGTGACCTGCCGAGTTCATTAACGCCTGGTGAGCCCCAAGAACGGAATAATGACCAGCTAAATTTTCCCCGGCTGTGCGGTAAGATACGCCAGCCTTCTCCAGCATATCAAAAGGGCTTCCAAAGGTTGGTGAAGTATGAGAAAAGTATTTATTAGTTATCATATCCTGGGATTTCATCCGCGCTACATCAACTAATTTAGGTGCCATTTTTAAAGAGGACAAACCCTCTTTTTGGCGTTCCTGATTGATATAGCTAAGCATTTCGTTTTCATAGTTGCTTTGATTAAAATTATTCAATTCATATGTATACACACTTTCTTGGGCAAAGGCCGGAATAACACTAAATGCTAAAAACGCAAGTATTGACACTAATAGTGCTATCGGCAAAATCTTTCGCTTCATCTTGTCTCCTCCTATTGTCAGATATGTATGCTTATAACATTTTTAACACAACTTTCCCAGGCTGACAAATAGACAATTAACCCTTCATTAAACCTACAGCTAGTTTAGGTAATCATACATTTAACTTTGATTGTTTTTATCATTTTTAAAGACCCATGGTAATTATAAACAAGGGCAATAATACCAAAGGCACTAAAATTTCCTCTTTTCCAGTTAGCCAAGAAATTTTTGGTAATGTATAATGTTTATGTGATATTAGGAGGAAAAAAGCATGTTTATTGTAGTAATTTTATTTATTCTAAGTGTTATTCTTATTGTTAAAGGGGGGGATATTTTTACTGACGGTGCTATTTGGCTGGCGGGATATACAGGAATTCCTCAGGTAATAATTGGAGCAACAGTAGTTAGTGTCGCAACAACCGGCTAACATAAATAAAAATAGCCAAAATGAGATTAGTAAAGATTCATCACAAACTGGTGATGTTAAAAAAAATATATTATTATTTGGCCTGGGTGCTGTCTTAATTATTTTGGGCAGCAAATTGCTCATTGATAATGGATCTAAGATTGCGGAATATTTAGGGATTCCAGAATTATTAATTGCCCTTACTCTAATATCCTTAGGAACATCCCTTCCAGAATTAGTTACAGCAGTAACCTCTGCATTAAAAGGCAATCCGGAAATTGGTGTAGGTAATGTACTAGGTGCAAATTTCCTTAATATTACTATGCTTTTCGGAGGCACTGCTTTAATAGTACCAGTACCTATTACTGACCAGACGTTAATTCTAGATGCTCCGGTGATGTTGTCTTTAATGTTTGCAACAGCTCTTTTTATGGTTATTTTCAAAAAGTTAACTAGAATTCATGGTTTGATTATTATCACAATTTATTCCATCTATCTTTATATATTAGTCAGTAATTCCTATATTTAATACATAAATAATAGCAAAACGGGTGGCCACATAGGAAAGGGTTGCTGTGTCATCCTGAGGGAGGTACGACCGAAGGATCTTGATATTATTCACATGTAAGATCCTTCTCTATCGCTCAGGATGACAGGAATGCTTTAGTTTATGGGCAGGGGCTGACACATATGTCCGCCCCAAAAAGAGAAATAGCGACATTTCCTGGGAAATGTCGCTATTTTTATGCTTTTTCAGTGGTAAAATTCATATCCTTACCATCTTTGCTTACAGTTAGAACCACCGTTTCAGTCAAAATGTCTGCATAACTAAATGATACCCGGCGCTCAACTGATTTTTCATTTATCCTCACCACAAAAAGATTGGGGTAAGTGCTTTCTAAAACACCAGTTCTTTCTACCACTTTTTTTCTGCCACGATTTGCCTTCACTTTTATATAAGTGCCAACATAAGGTTCAAGATCCTGCTTAATCTCAGACAAAATCTTACGTGCAGACAAGTGATCACCTTCTTTCACCTAATAGACACTTATCATTATACTACCCAGGGGTTAGTTTGTCAAATTTTAATTAATTATTATACAGGACACCTCTAGTTATTGTCAATATATTGTTTTTATCTTAATATGGCGATTTAGGGTACCCCATGCGAAACCGGCCCCGGGATTCAATTCCACCTACCCCTTCAATCCCTGTTATGGTATTGTTTATAATATCTTTAAGAGAAAGAACCTCACTAATTGAACTGTACGCAATTTTTTCGACAATAAAAACTGGGTCGAATGCGTGAATAAGTACTCGTTGAGGAGAAGAGGCGAAGTTTGCTCCTGCCTCAATCAAAGCTTCATAATGTGATTGACAAGCCCCTGCAAAGATTACTAAATCGTCCCTACCTGGTTCATACTCTCTAGCTCTTCTTACAGCCTGAACAAAATGCTTTGAGTAACGATAATTATTAATATCGGAAAAATCCTTTCTATCCTTAATAATACCGTCATGTCCTGTCATAACAAGGATGTCAGGGGTATATTCAATTAAGTATTTTACGACTTGCTCCGCCTGTTTATTCTCGGGCACATGAAAGCCATAAGCCTTTATGCTCAGCTGAGAATAGGTTGTCTTACAAAGATCAAGATATTCTTTATCTCCATCTAGGTGCAAAACAGTTCCAGGAATCTCAAAATGCTCCACTGCAACCGGTTTTTCAGTGGAGCCTCGGGACAAAAAATACTCCCTATCCTGCATTCTCCGCTGAAAAATTCGTTTCATCATATCACTATTTTGCTTGATATATGCCTGACGGTAGGCACTAATTTCAGAGGGTGTTTTTTTCTCTAGATCAGCAACCGGCGAATCAGCGTAAAGCCTAAGGTCAAGCCCTCTCAATAAGGCTACTGCTTTACCTCTATGTTCTATTATTTCTTCTACTTTAAATAAAATATCCATCCCATGTGATATACGAGCAACAATATCCCCAACTTTAATTGTACTCATAGACTAGCCCCCTAAATGTTTCTCTTTTATATCCTATGAATTTACATAACAAATTGTTCTGTAAGCACCAACAAAGTGAAGTAATTCATAAGATATTGTAGGGGCGGGTTTCCATGCCCGCCCGTGGTATTATGAATTTTACGGGGCGGCATGGAAACCGCCCGCTACAGTATGTAATTAAACAAAGGGGGGGATTGGTGTGCCAGCTGTTGTTATTCCTGTTAAAAACGAGGAGGAAAATATAGCAAAGACACTCGATAACTGCCAAAACCTGCCTTTAAATAAAATTATCGTTATTTTAAACGGTTGTACGGACAATTCTAAAGAAGTTATCAAAAACCATTCCTTAAAAAAATATATCCATACTATCGAGTTTGCTGATCCATTAGGTATTGACATCCCTAGGGCAATAGGAGCAGCTTTTGCTTATAAAAATAATTCTCCCCTGGTTTTATTTTTAGACGGTGATATGCAGGGTAGTATTAACACTAACCTAAAGGACTTAGTTAGTGCTGTTACCGAAAATAATATTGATATGGCTCTAACAAATTGCTACCCTTTTATTACTAATAGACCAACTATAGCCAGCGCCGTCCTACGATACCGAGAAAACTTAAACAGGTGCTTAGGTGTATTTACTCAGCTTGGCCTAGCAAACCCCTGTCATGGTCCCCATGCAGTTTCCCGCAGATTATTAGAAAAAGTACCTTGGATGGCCTTAGCAATACCACCTTTATGTCTAGCTATAACAGTACAGAGCAAACTGAATGTTCAAGTAGCAACCTCCCTGTCCCACACCCTTCTATTATCATCTCTCAGAAATGATGATCACAATATTTATATAGCAGAAACAATAATAGGTGATTGTCTGGAGGCATTAAGATATCTAGAAGGTCTGCCTCCTTCTAGAAAGGACAATGGCATTTACTACTTAGGCTACCATCCGGAAAGAAAATTTGATGTATTAGAGGAATATGTGGAGGGGTTAGGGTTGTAGGGGCGCGCAATGCGCGTCCGTCTTAATAACAGATAGCCCCAGACGCGCAATGCGCGCCCCTACAAAAAACCCCTAGATCGGTGGCGTATAGATACGCTGAAGATCTAGGGGTTTTTTTAATATCATTTTGCGAAGACGTGTTTGCCTATCGTCTTAATAATCGGCCTCGTCCATACCCACTTATTGGTGGCAGTAACGGGATTCCAATAATATAAAGCATCCCCAGTGGGATCATGACCGTTAATAGCATCTCTCACAGCCCTCATGGCAGTGGGATTGGGGGTAAGCCAGAACTGGCCGTCATGGACAGCAGTAAAAGCCCAAGGCTGAAATATTACTCCCCTTACATCTTTAGGAAAGTCAGAGCTGTCCATCCGGTTTAAAATAACCGCGGCCACAGCTACCTGACCTGTGTAAATTTCCCCCCTAGCTTCACTATAAACCGCACGAGCTAAAAGGTCTAATTCCTCCTGGGTAAAGTTATATCCGCTGTGGCTTCGGGAAGAGCCTACTGCAGTTGAACCAGCAGATAATCTAATCTTTTGACCAATCTTAATAGTGTCGCTTTTTAAACCATTGGCTCTTTTAATAGCATCTGCTGTTGTTCCAAACTTTTTAGCTAAAAGAAATAAAGTGTCTCCTGCTTTTACTGTATATAAACTACCAGCATCAGGTTTTTGAGGTATACTCAAATTTTTTCCGGGCTTTATTGTTGAACTTTTAAGTCCATTTTCCCCCATAATTGATTGATAAGAAACCCCAAATTTTTGTCCAATTTTGAACAAAGTATCACCTGGCACAACGGTATAATTCATAGCCATAATTGGAACAGCCATGATAGGTACCAGTATAAAGCCTAAAACTATACTGGCTATTATCTTTTTATAATCCATTGAGTTACCTCCTCTTTTCCTTTTTAAGCGACAACTTCATTATAAACATGAGTGTGGGTAATTTCAGCCCACAAATAAAGGAAGGACAAGAAAAAAAAACTAATCGCCCGCTTGCGATTAGTTTTTTTTAGGTTAAGGTTTCGCTCTCACTTCGTTTCGCTAGGTTAAGGTTAAGAAAAATACTAATAGATTCTCTCCATCTGTCATTGCGAGCCTTTAGGCGTGGCAATCTACGCTTTTAATCTCCGGCCTTCGGATCTGAGATTGCTTCAGTCGTACCTCCCTCGCAATGACAGGCTGGTTGTAAGCACCACTATTAACGAAAGCATGCCCGTCATCCTGAGCGATAGCGAAGGATCTAAGATCCTTCGGTCCGCTCCTCCCTCAGATGACACAGCAAAAATCAGTACTTTCAACGCAATGACAGGATGGTTGTAACCTTTGAGTGCCAACATAACAGGATTTTTATTCTAGCGCAGCGAAATCTCAATCTAGCGAAGCGAAATCTTATTTCTAATCTTTTTTATTCTTTCCTCAACCTTAGCCTTAGCCTTAGCCTTAACCTTAACCT
>JUEF01000121.1 GCA_000802045.1 Peptococcaceae bacterium BICA1-8 | reverse complement strand
GTTGACCTTCAAGAACAAGTTTGCTTTTTTGCCCAAGTACTAATTTCATAACAAATGAAGGTACAGGAAACCAATGTGGCCTTTTTAATACAGACCCAATTGTTTTACCGAAATCTTTCATCTTTATAGGTGATGGTGATGTGACATTAACAGGTCCATACAAACTATCATTTTCAATAACAAATGCTATAGATCGTATAGCATCAAATACATGAACCCAAGAGACCCACTGTTCCCCTGAACCAACTGTTCCACCAAGGTATACTTTATACGGAAGTGCCATTAGAGGAAAAGCACCGCCTTCATTACCAAGTACAACGCCAAATCTCATAAAATGCTGATTAACCTGAGTGATGACCCCTGTGTCATTGACCCCTTACGCTTCCTAAGAGAAAGAGAAGTTGTCCACTTCCAGCGCTTTGGTTAGGCGTTGATGGATGTACAGGAGTTTATGAATACTAAGAAGTGTTATTAATTAAATAGACCTTTAAATGATAAGAAGCGATAGCTAGGCAGAATTTTCTGCTTTATGCTATCGCCTTTTATTATTAAATAGAAATTCTCGCACAATTATCTTTCAAAGTTAAACTATTTTTATTCCAGTAGTTAATATTTCTGCAACAAAAGGATTTGACTTGTCAAACTCACTACTTTTAAAAGGATGTGGCTCAATTCGATTATCTATTTTTCTTCTAATCTTCATCAACTTGAAAGTATCAGCTATTGGATCATCGGTAAAATCATCACCAATAACCGCTATATCAATGTCACTATCCTCTGTATTAGCTCCTTTAACAACTGAACCATAGAGGTAAACACTTTTTATATTCATTTGGCTTTTTACTAATTCAGCAAATTGTCTAGCAATTAGTTTTATTGTTTCTATATCATTGAAAGAAGCCATTCTCTCAACTCCTTTATTTTCTCAATATTAACAGTGGTAAAATCAAAGTCACACTTCTTATAGAAGCTTTTCCTATAATCAGGATACCTTGCACGAATATTAAATGTGGTTATAAGATCTAAGTCATCTTTTTGTTCCTCGGTTGTTTCAATCCCTGCCTTTTCAGCTAATCTTAACAAATCATGTATCCTTGGAACATTATTATCTATATTTTTTATATATAATGCCTTAAGTAGTTTTTCAATTACTAAGTGACCCATAAATAAGGACCAGTGATAATCTTTGCTTGTATACAAATTCTGCATTGTACAATAATCATTTTCTGCAGTTTCAACCCAAAAATCAATTAGGTCATTCTTTTCCATAACTCCCGCCTACTTATCATTTCAATATATTTACAGTATAACATATTTATACAAGCATTTAACCCTTATGTTTAAAGCATCTATTATTTTTGAACTGTTTTTTGACTTAAATTGGAAGTAAGAATAAAATTATAAGTATTAACTCAGTGTTTCCAATATGAAATTTAAAGGGAGTTTGTATGAACTTTAATGAATTATATGAAAAGTATCAAGAATTAATTGACGAAAACAATAATTTAAAAGAAGAAATTAAAGAGCTAAGGACCCAATTGGGTATTACAAAACCTCGGTTTAAGATGCCACCGGCAATCCCTTTACTGTTACCTATATTCAAGCCAAAGGTGACCCCATCACTGATTTGCATGAGGACATGGCCGCAGAGCGGGCCCGTTCAACTTATGAGTGGCTTATCAATTTGAGTGATGACCCCTGTGTAATTGATCCCTTACGCTTCTTAAGAGAAAGAGAAGTCGTCCACTTCCAGCGCTTTGGTGAGGCCTTGATGGATGTACAGGAGTTTATGAATACTAAGAAGTGTTGTTAGTAAATATCCTTCGTAAATAAATAAGCGATAGATAGGCAGAATTTCTGCTTAAAGCTATCGCTTTTCTGTTTTCTTTTAATAATGGGCGGTCTTTCAGTTTCTAGAAATCTAACCTACTTAATATAAATCTTAAAAAAATACGGCAGTTAAAATAATGATTTTTAATTGCTTCGCAAAATAGTTGAATTACGTCTTTATGACAAGGCTAACCGTACCTATATAACATCCATTACCTTTAAGGGGAAATATGCATTTCAATTAAAAACATATCCTTACCTATCTACATACTATATTGTGAAAGTTTCTAAGTAATAATATTATTGTAAAGGAGATAAAATATGGCTGATATTAAATCATTGGATAGTAGTATATTAAAGTCCCTAGGCACTGAAGTTTCTGCTCAATGGATAGCTTCTGGTTCAGTTCCCTTGACGGAGTTTTACAAGAAGACTTTAAATGGTGACTATTCAGCTGTTGGTGTTGGATTATACGGTACTGGTAACGGAACTATTGTTATCGGAGAAAGTATACCTTCAGACTTTTTAATAGAAGATGCTTTTTTGTATTGGGTAGTTGGAAGAGGAGAAGATGAACCCCTTGACACTAGGGGAAAGTTAAATGGAACCCCTATACAGGGACAAGTGATTGCAACTATTAATTATGCGTTACAATATTTTGACTTTATCCGTGCTGCTGTAACCGAAGCTGTAAAATTTGGGTCAAATACTTTGACTGATTTCCCTTATCTTACCCTGGGGGCTTCTTTGGTTGTTGTTTATTCTAATCCAAGCTTGTCCCCTAAAACAGTTATAATCAATGATGGCGGGATGTTATTTCAACAGCAATGGGTTTCTACAACCTTTGAAAATTTTAACGCTGGCGGCCTTCCCCTGCAAGCTCATTCAACATATATAGTCGGAGACGGCACTGAGTTCTTAGAAGATCAAGCTATTTTTAACAATGTAGTAGTTGCAGGTCCTGATGCTTTTCGTAGCATGGATGGGTTATATTGGGATACCTTAACCTCAGGCGTAAGTTCTTTTGTAACCTCCGGTGACACAATAGCTGAAGCTGCCATTAACTCCATAGATGATATTTTGCTTTGGATAGCTCAAGTATTCTCTGTCACAGTCAAAGTTGAACCTCTCATACCTCCCCGTATAAGAGGAGTAAAGTTGTAGTTAAAAAAATAACTTTAACCTTAGCTTATTAACTTCCAACTTTTATCCTTATTATGCTTTGTAATTTTCCTGCAACTGCAGATTCATATCGCATTGGAAGTAATCCCTCTAATATATTTCCCAAGTGCTGGCATTTCCATTTCTTTCATCCTTCTTTTTAATATATTTTAAATACAATTATGGACAACAATATTAATCTTTTTAAGCTTTTTTCTTATAAATGCTTCTTTGATTTTATTATAATGTCCACCGATAAACACACAGCTACTAATGCAGGTTGAACAGCCGTCTGAAAAGGGTGGAGCACACTTCTCTAAATCTATATAGACTTTCAGCTAATATTTTGGGTTCTTCATAGATAGCACCAGCCGGGCATGCTTTAACACAGCTGTTACAGGTTTTACAAAATTCCGCAATCCACATGTGTTCATTCTCTTTTGCTATTAGTAAATTGTCAACATCAATGAATATAGCTGCCAGTCTTACACAAGGGCCAAATTCTGGTGTTATCAAGACACCATTTTTCCCTATGCAGCCTAAATTGGCATCCTGAGCACCGCCAATGGCTGGACTTGGATGACAATTATACCCCTTCTCCCTTAAGAAATCAGCAATTTTATTCACTGAACCCCTAGCCCTGCATAGGTTCTAAAAATCTCTTTACTACATTCAATGCTTGGATTGGTGGCAATCAGTTCTTTATTCATCTCCATTGTAAATATCACGGCATTATCATACAAGATTTCAAAATCCTTGAAAATAAAATTAGGATTGACTTTTGTATACGCTATACTTGATACTCCTAGTTTCTTACCGTAACCTTCCATCTCTATTAGTATATCAACATCAATAGTTTTTTTCCCCTCATGAGGATTTTTCTCAATGTTCTTTGCACTTTCATGCATTCCCTTTAGGGAAGCAATAAGTTAATTTCTGAGGGGACCAAAGGTTTTTAATTTAGCAGCAAGACTGCCATAATGCATAATTAAGAAAGGTATAATTACTGCACTTCTTGAGTTAGGGCCACTTTTAATTGGATGGTCTTGCTTAGAAAACCAATTGGATACCCTAAGAAAGAATGGTGGCTTTTTTATCATTTTGTATAATTTCATATCAGTCCTCCCAAATCTAATACTTAATACTTTTATTTTAGTGAAGTATAGTATACTGGCCAACTAATTTTCAGGCATCATCTTGATTCCAGAGGTGTGGTATGAGCATTTAGTAGACTCATGCTAAAGAATAATTACAAATATTAGTAAACTTTAATTTTTCGAATGTATAATAAAGATATAAGAAAATATCTTTATTATATTTAGGAGATGTCGATTTATGTCAAAAATAGAAAATAAGTACCTACTTACCAAGATTCAGGTTGCCTATTCTATTTACTATCTTGACATACATAATCGGAACAATATCTGCTCGCATGTTCCTATTCGACTATCTTATGCCGGCTGAACTCTTTCCCATCATATTAATTGGTTCTTTGCTGCTCTTATGGGCAACGCTAAGAGCCCGTTCTCAACGCAAACCTGTTGTTTGGGGTTTGATTGCTATGGGAGTATTTCTCATTGGGATAATGGCTATTGCAGAAGTCACTGGTCTCGCTTCAGGTGCTATTGAGGCTGCAGGCTGGCCGTGGGTACTAGTCAATGCTTCGATTATACTTTATACTCTGGCAGTCATCGAGATTGGAATAACAGGTGTGTTTTTACTGAGAAATCTATATAGGTATAACTGAGATTCTTTCAATTATCTAAACAAAAAAAGGGACAACCTTGTACTTTCAAAGGTTTGTCCCTGCGAATTAATCATATTGGCTCGTTAGCCTTCTCTCAAATTAACAATCAATTTTTTTATTTTTTAGATTTTACTATGACTTCCTGCAGATATTGCTTATTGCAATCATTTTAATCGCCAATTTTAAAGTTCTTGCCATCTAAAAGTATTTCCACCCAGGAATTATCCTTCTCCCTTCCCTTTTTTTCTCATTACCTGCATCAATACAGATAAAAATCAGTCTCAATATTTATCTCCTTATCACTGCCATCAAGATCAGCACATAGGGTTTCTTGCATATTTTTATTGCACCGTGTCAAAGGGCCGTCCCCAGACACGCCTCTAAATGTTCTGCTGCTAATCTCTGCTCTCTGTTTTTAATATCTTCCTCCAACTCTAGTGGAATCTGAATAAATGCATTTGCTATAAACTGAATTCATTCTGGGCATAAAAATGCTCCCCCTCTTTGATCTGCCAAGAGGGGGAGTTAACGAGTGTGTCGTTATTTAGTATGTTGGCTACTCAATTATTCTTTCTTCAACCGGCTCGGCTAAACTTAATGTATGCATAGTTCTTTTTAAGATACCTGCCAATTCAGCTCTTGTAACAGCTTCGTTAGGGCCAAAGGTATTATTTTCATTACCCCTCATAATGCTGGTATTAAATACAAAACTTAAAGCAGAGCTTTCTTCAGGGCTTAAGTTATTAGTGTCTTCAAACACTGGGAACATTAAAGTCATAATTACGTTTAAATTTTGGGCTTTAAAAGATTGCTGGATCGCTTTTGCAATTTCAATTCTAGTTGGCCCATTGTCTGGCTTAAACAATCTGTCATTAGAGTTTAAGACTCCAAAGAAAGTAGTTTCTAACAAAGGGGTACTGTACCATTCATTGTCACGCACATCGTCAAACATGTCCTTTACTTCCGGTTGTTTTATAAAAGTAATTGCCCTAAAATTAAAATCAAAAACACGATCAAGAACAATGGCTAATTCTAATCTAGAAACATTTCTATCTGGTTTAAAAGTGTTGTCTGGATAACCAACCATTATTCCACTTTCCTCTACAAAAGCAATGTCATCTGATGCAGGATGTTCTTTTACATCTAAAAACTTAGCTACAGGCATTAAAGACTCATTAATCATAGTAATAGCAGCGCCATCCTTAGGCAGTTCGATAGGATTATTGGGATCGTATAGTGCGAAAACTGAACTATTAAAAGAGATTAGTAAAAGAGTTGTTAAAAGAAACACCGAAATCCTTTTCATATATGTCCCTCCAAATTTTGTTGTTAAGTAATAGACGGGCTTATTTGATAAAAAGTTCCTGTAGTCTAAATTTCTCCTTTTATATAGACTTAGGTTTTGGAGGGTTTCCCACTTAACAAATACACCCTTCCTTCATCTCCATCGACTATAATGGGGTCGCCATTTTTCAACTTTTTCATTACACCCGCAACATTTACAACTGCAGGAATTCCGTACTCCCTTGATACAATAGCACTCTGAGATAAAAATCCACCCGTTTCCATTACAATAGCTGAAGCCTTTAAAAATAACGGCGTCCATGCTGGGTCAGTTGTAGGGGCTACGAGGATTTCCCCAAATTTTAGATTTCCTCCCTCATTCGGATGGCTTATCACCTTGACAAGCCCTTCACTTCTACCCATTGCAACACCTAAACCCTTTAAGAAATCTCCTGATATTTCTGTTTCCAGGGCTGTATTTTCTTGCGGTACTCCATCTATAATTGTATCTGGAGAGTCTAGTTTTCTATCCTTCTCCATTTTATCCTTTCTATAATTAATAGTAGCTTTTAAACCACTACCATCCCAATCTCCCCTTAATATAGAAATTGCCTCTGACCATGAACAATGAAAGGTATCATTTTCATTATCCAGCAAACCTTTTTGAACAAATCTTCTACCAATTTCTAGTCCAATCAGCCTTCCCGGCTTTGCTATCCTCACAAGCTGGGATTTTGCCATTTCTCTTCTTTCTAAACTTTTCACAGCCTTTTTTACGAGCCATTTAATAATACCCCGGTTATAGTAAGGAATTTTACTCATAATTTCCTTCCATGCTTTTTGACTATTTTCCAATTGTACCGATTTCATCTCTTTAAAATCAGTTTTTCCTAATATGCTTTGAATATAGTTCAAAAGGTAGCTAGGATCCTCACTCCATCGAGGATTACTAATATCCCCTTCGTAAATCCCCCGATGTCCATATTCCTTTAAAAACTCTGCAAAGGCTCTTTTAAATGGCGAGTTGTTAGGAAGTTCCTTTTCCCAGTCAAGTACATTTAATGTATTGGCAGTAAAAAATTGGAGTGTTTCTTTGTCCATTTTAACCATAACAGCTAATTCTATTAACCGATATCCATGTTCAGCACTTGTAATTTTCCCCTGTCCCATAAGTAATTTATTAAAAATTTGGTCTCCTTTTCCCGGGAAGTACTTATCTAAAGCTTTAGATAAATTATTATAAGAAATGCCGGCTAGATTTGTAAGCAATGCCATTGGTTTAGAATATACAGAAGCTTCTTTTAATATTTGCTCAAATTCTTCAATTAATTGTAGGTCATCAAGCTGTGTTAAATCCATATTAGCTTAAGGAAATGCTTAGTGCCCAAGCAAAAAGCATTCCAACATTTAAAAGGGTTGAAGCCTTTGCGGAGAATTTGATAAAATAACACCCTTGGGCACCTTAAATCCGTACTTTGCCAGTCGCATTAAGTATATAGCCTTTTCCCCCAAGCAGGTTTTCATTAACAGTTTTTGAGCTATCTCCGATTTGATAAATGAATGACATGGCTACACCCCCCGTCTCATTTTCGTGCACCATACAGAAACAATTGAACTATTTCTTCCAATCCAGCTTTTCCCAAATTATTTTCACCATCGTATAACCAACCTAAGAAATAGGTCGCATATAAACTCATGAAGTATCTAACTAAGGACTCCGCCGAAATATCATTTCGCAATTCTCCTTTTTCATATGCGGGACGAATAATCCGCAACAACGTAGCCTCCAAAGTACTTTCTTTTATCGCCTGGCCTTTAGTCGATAGTAAATCGTTTAACCTATAAGCATTATTCATCCTAAGAATATCTTTGTGTTCCTCATTCCACTTATTAATCTTAATCATTACTTTCAATAGCCGTGAGTACGTGTCTGGTTCCATTGAAATAATTTCTTGCAGCTCAGACTCCCCATCTTGAACAGCTAATTTCCTATATTTATTAATAATTGCTTCTTTATTAGGAAAATATTTATATAATGTACCCTTGGCAATTTCTGTTGCTTCTGCAATTCCCTCCATAGTTGTGGCTTCAAACCCACCTGCTCGGAACAATTGTATTGCCGTTTCTACTATTTTCCTTTCTAATTCTCCCTTTCTCTTTTCCCATCTTGTGCCCATTATTTTATCGCCTCCATATTTATACGTTGTTTATTAATATACGTTGTTCATGTTTTTAGTATAGACCTACTCTCCCCATAATTCAAGTCCCCCTTTTAGTGGCTCAAAGCAGAAAAATCCTATATAATATAACCAACTAATTATGAAAGGAGATGTTAATTTTATGTATAAATTAGCGGATATTGTAGCCATTGTGTATAACAGGGAGGAGGATGTTAAGTAAACACATCAAACCTCCCAAAAGGTGATTAAATCATTTTTAGGAGGCTATAAAATTGATAGATAATATTTTAAAAAAGCATGGTATAAATGAACGTTTTTTACAGGAAGCAACCTTATATCCCAATTTAGTAATTGGACGTATTTGTTCACAATATAAGGATTTATACAAAGCAGTTACCTCAAGTGGGGAGGTTTTTGCTGAAGTATCCGGCAAATTTCGATATGGAGCCAACCGCTTATCCGATTATCCTGCGGTGGGTGATTTTGTGATGCTTGATCGTAGCGATAATGAAAACGGAAACGCAATTATTCACCATGTTCTCTCTAGAAAGAGCTCCTTCGAGCGAAGGGCTGTAGGAACAGAGAATGAAACACAGATAGTTGCAGCAAACATTGACACGATATTTCTTTGTATGGCACTAAATAATGACTATAATCTACGACGGTTAGAACGTTACCTATCCATCGCATGGGACAGCGGAGCTATTCCTGTTGTTGTATTAACCAAAGCTGACCTCTGTCATGAATTGCAGGAAAAACTATCACAGGTTTTATCTGTAGCCGTTGGTGGGGTGGATGTATTAGTTACTTCAGCTCTATCTGAAGAGGGCTATGAAATTATTCGGCCATATATTCAACCGGGTAAGACTATTGCTTTTATTGGCTCCTCAGGTGTGGGTAAGTCTACATTAATTAATCGTTTAGCAGGAAGTGAAATTCTAGAGACCCATAAAACCCGCAAAGACGATAAAGGCAGACATACTACTACACGGAGACAATTGCTGGTTCTTCAAAATGGTGGGATTGTCATTGATACTCCTGGAATGAGAGAATTGGGAATTGAAGGCGCTGATTTAGCAAAAGCATTTGCAGATATAGATGCCTTAGCCGAACAGTGTAAATTTGGCGATTGTTCCCACCAAAGTGAACCGGGGTGTGCAATACAAAAGGCTACTAAAGATGGTGAACTGACCGTGGGACGTTTGGAAAGCTACTTAAAAATTAAGAAAGAAGCAAAATACGATGGCCTAAGCTCAAAGCAAATAGAAACTGAAAAGATTAATACTATGTTTTCAGGCATGGGCGGTATGAAAAACGCCAGGAAATTTATTAAAGAACAAAGTAGGAAAAAACGATAGTAAAATCACCAATATTGTCTACTGGCACAAAATCTTATGTACAACATCAGTCCGTCCTTTGGGGATAATAAAAAAAGAAGTTTTACCTTAGTGACGCCCCCTGTGTCAGTGGCCCCTTGCGTTCCTACGAGAAAGGGAAGTTGTTAACTTCCAGCGTTTTGCTGAAGCTTTGAATGATGTGCATGATTTTATGGCTACGAGGAAAGTTTATTAATAGATAGCTTTTTTGAAAAATAAAAAACGATAGCTAAGCAGAATTTCTGCTTAATGCTATCGTTTTTTTGTTATTTACTTTTAATAGCGGATAATCTCTCAGTTCCTAAGAATCTAACTCAACTTAATATAAATCTTAAATAAGGCATTTTCGGGACTATTGCAGCTTTTCCTCATAAGTTATAGATATTACCTCAAATTCAATAGGTTTTTCAAAACATTATGGAGTGGAATTAGCTGCTAAGTTATTTAATATCTCTGATATTCTTTAAAAG
>JUEF01000120.1 GCA_000802045.1 Peptococcaceae bacterium BICA1-8 | reverse complement strand
AACGAGCTGCTATTGAAGGAACGAACTCAGCGTTAAAACGGGCCCAAGGTGTAGATAAACTAAGTGTAAGAGGTATCATAAAGTGTAATCTTGTCATCGGAACAAAGCTTATTGCCCATAATTTCCGTCAGTTAACCCGATTTTTCAAAGGAGATATCCGAGAGAAATTAAAAAAATTGCTTAAATCCAACCAAGGGATACCTGTCACTATTTAACGAAGAAAGGGCTGAAAAGAGTGAATAATATCAGGTGCAAACCCAATTATTAAATCATTTATACAGCCAGATGAAATTTTAAAAGAACAATATTCCTTAATTTACCATCTATTGAAGTGGTGGGAATTAATTGTACTGCTTTCAGCAGGGGAATCATAAATATTTTACCAAAACTCAGATCCCTGCACTTGAGTACTAGTACTAGAAGGCAAACCGTAAAGGTCTAACAGATGGGTATCAGGTTAATTTGTTTATGTAATTTTCATAAAAAGTACACATTTATTACAAAGATATATCAAATTTTGAGCTTAAAATTAACTTATCATCAGAAGGGAGCGTAAGTGAAAAAAATAAAGTAGGGGGTAAAAAACATAGCAAAATTAAAAAAGGTGGAGAAAAAATGAAAAAGTATTTATTTACAAGATAATAGATATCCTGATAAATGACCATTATAGTAATAAACATAATAAATTACGCAGTATATTTTAAAAAATCAAGAGTTGTTCAAAATTAGATCATATCTTTAACAAACATATCTAATATAATTTAAAAAATAGAAATTATATTATTTTGTTTTTCGGAGGTGATTTTCTAATATTAGCAAAATTATAAAATGTTATTTTTTATAATTTGAAATAAATTGATTTTATTTAAGGATAGCCGGAGGATGAGGAAAAGATGAAACAAAAGATAATTATATTAATGGCAATTTTAGGTATAGCATTAGTCGTTACTGGCTGCAGTACGTTCGATGGCGATCAAAATAAGCTCAAGCCCAAAGCTTTAGAACGCAAAAGTGATGTAGGTGGTTTAGAGATGAATATAATATTTTCAAACCCACTAGGTCAGGGGAAAAATGGGTATTTAACCTTTGTGGTACAAATGGATAATCATTCATATAACCTGGATGAGTATGAGTTTAGTGATTATGCAACTCTTATTGATGATAAGGGCAACAGTCCAAAAGGAAATACTACGTGGGAGGTAACCGGCGGTGGAGGTCATCATGTGATAAATACTTTACTTTTCCCTGATGATAGTTTTATAACTCCCGATACAAAATATATAAAGCTAGTCATTAAAGATTTCATTGATGTTCCCGCAAGAGAGTTTATCTGGGAAAATGAATTTCTGGGAATAAAGGAGTAGGAAAAGATGTCAGTATATATAATCGCATTTTTAGCTGGAATAATTTCTTTCATATCACCGTGTATCATACCAATGCTTTCAGTATATTTTTCCATGATAACGGGGTTATCCTTAAAAGAAATACGCAATTTACCATCAGATAGAAATTTAAAGAGATATGTCCTTGGTAACACTCTAATGTTTATTTTAGCATTTACAATTGTTTTTACCCTAGCAGGTGGAGCTGCAGGACTAATGGCAGGATTCTTAACAAAGTATGGAAGATATTTCGAATTTTTAGGTGGTACTCTGGTAATAATTCTTGGGCTTAACTTAATTGGAATTATTAAACTAGGTTTTGTAAATAGCTGTAATATGCCGGAAAACAAGGCGAAATTCGGTTCGGGTTATCTTTCATCCTTTGTAGTTGGTCTGATATTTGCTGTTGCTTGTTCTCACTGTATAGGGCCAGTTCTATATTCTATATTAATTATGGCTGGTTCCCTTGGATCCGTAACGAACGGAATGCTGGTAATGTTCCTGTTCTCCGTTGGTTTAGCAATACCTTATATAGTTGCAGGATTATATATGGATAAAATCATTAAAATTATTCATAAAACCCATAAGGTTTCTAAAACTCTTAATATTGTCACAGGAACAATAATTATAGCTCTTGGTATACTAATCTTAACTGGCAACTTCAATCTATTAACAACATTTACAGCTAAGCTAGTACCCTTTAGGCTTCCGATAGGTATGTAAAAGTATAGCTGATAATAAAAAATCGCCTTTGAAAGGCGATTTTTTATTGGAAAAATACTAGAATAAAATAATTATCCTTATGTTGTGGATGTAGTAAGGTTTTGAATTTGAATGTAGCACACATATTATGACTTGCGTTTGGTTGTATAAAAATTGGTTACAAGTTTATGTAATAAATAAATTGCTTTCCAAAGATAAAAAGGGTAGAAATTGTTACAGCGGGGTTTAGTACTAAAAAATAATATTTATATTTTATTGTATTGCTTTTTCTAGAGCCATTTTTACAGCTTTCTTATAACTCGCTCCTATAAATTTGTTGTAATTTTTATAGAACACTGTATTTTTTGTGAAAATGTGATAACTCTCAAAAATGCCTTTGGTGTATTAATTGCAAAAACTTTATTATTTTGCTGGATAGTAAAGTTTCACAGAATGGTCACATATTGCTCTAAAGTTTAACAAATTAAAAATATATAAATAAAATATAATATTTTGGGGGTGGGAAAAGCCTTAAGCTATATATAACATAAAATTCCGAAAGGATTGGGTAATGTTAAAGAATAAAAAATACCGGTTAATTGGATGTTCCCTGATGATTTTACTTGCCCTGACAATATTTGTATTGGTTAATGATACTTTGGCTTTCGGGGTATACATAGATGAAGAATTTCTAGGAACTACTGATAATCAAATATTTGTAGAAAACCTTGTCAAAGACATTATTTCAGAACATGAACCTTACTCATCGCAAGGTCTAAATCATGATAATCTAAATATTGAATTTAAAAAAATGCGAGATAACTCTCCTACTCCCCCGGAAAAACTTAAGGAAATTTTAGAGCAAAAGTTATCAATTACCTTAGGTGCTGCAGTAATTGTTAATGGAATACAGGAAGTAGTTTTAATGAACTCAGAGGGAGCAGAAGATGTTTTGGCTAAGATAAAAGAGGATGCTATTCCTAGCGAAATTTTTGAAGTTATTAAGAAAGTTGAAATTAATGAATCTTTGGAAATTATTCCTGTAGAAGTACCCTTTGAACAAATATTAACCATAGAAACTGCTTACCAACTATTGAAACTCGGATCAGCTGATTACAACACTTATATCGTAAAAGAGGGGGATAGTTTATGGCAAGTAGCTCATGATAATAATTTAGAAGTAGGAGATTTAAAACAACTCAATACAGAACTCAAATCAGACTTAATTAAGCCAGGACAAGAGCTATCAGTGATTAGTATGGAACCCAAAATAAATGTTGCGGTTGAGGGTATTGAAAGAAAAACGGAAAATATCCCGTTTGAGGTTAAATATATAAATGATGATAAAGTTGATGCGGGAACCACTAAAATTAAGCAGGAAGGTATCAGCGGAAAGCAAGAAATTACTTATTTGACTAAAGTAATTAACGGAAAAATTCTAGAGCAGAACTTAATAGATAAAAAAGTGCTGGAAGAGCCTGTTTCCAAAATTATAATTAGAGGGATTCGACGTGTTTCCAGGGATAGAGCTAAAGGTCAGTATCCTTGGCCGGTTCAGGGTAAAATTACGTCTCTATTCGGCAATCGCAAGTCCCCTTTTAGTCGAAAACAGGAATTTCATAGGGGTATAGATATTGCAGCTCCTACGGGTACCTCAATAAATGCCATTGCTGCAGGTACTGTAACTTATGCAGGATGGAGGGGTAATTACGGTAATCAGGTGGAAATTGATCATGGACAAGGGTTTGTTACAAGATACTCTCATGCCTCAAAGATTGACGTAAAAGTAGGGCAAAAGGTTAAACAGGGCCAAGTTATTGCTTTGGTAGGAAGTACTGGAAGGAGTACCGGTCCACATGTTGATTTAGAAACTATTGTTAATGGTCAACCTCGTAATCCTCTGGAATATATCAGATAAATAAATACTTTTCTATGGAATATATTGATTTCTTAAACTTTTGGTTATGGTAATAAAATGAATGATAATATTAAGGTGGGATGTTAATGACAGATACTCAATTCATAACTTTGAAAAAAGAGCGTAATAGACTGTTTGATGCTTGGCAAATTACCGATACCATACATAAAAATTCAATTTTAATGCGTATTACTGATATTGATGAAGAGTTGGAGGAATACCAAACAAAGAAGAGTGTTCTAAAGAAAAGGTGTAGGCGTTCGCCTATACCTTCGGATAAAGACCAACCCACTTCTGCATAGAAGTGGGTTGGTCTTTTATCCGCGAGTATCTAGTAACCACTTTTTAATATAGATGTAACTATAACACGAATATTCTAAAGTGAAATTGCAATTCATAAATGCGTTAAAAACTGCCCGAGGACAAATTGAGGGAATTTTAAAGATGTTAGATGATGATAGATACTGTATAGACATCTCAAAACAGATATTTGCGGTACAATCCCTTCTAAAAAAGGCCAATATGCAAATATTAAGAAATCATTTGAATTCCTGTGTGCTTGGTGCAATGAAAGAGGGGCAAGGGGAAGAAAAGATAGATGAAATCATATATGTACTTGAGAAGTATATAGATAAGACATAATGGGATGTGAATTAGAAGCGGGGAATTTTTTTAAATATTGCCCCCGCCCCATAAGGGAAGGGGATGGCGTAAAACTAATATATTTTAAAATTACCCATTTTCAAAATGGGTGTATATAGATCAATTTTCTAAACAAAACATGTATTTATAAATTTTTGTGGTTTAAGGAGTGGAGTAGAATGATCAGTACTACGCTTAAAATTAACGGTATGACTTGTGCTGCTTGTGCGGCTAAGGTAGAAAAAGCATTAAAAAAATTGGAAGGAGTAGAAAAGGCTAATGTAAACTTTGCCACCGAGAAGGCAGTTATTGAATATGACACGAAAAAAGTAGGTATAAATGAGTTTATTAAAACAGTAGAAAAACTTAATTATAAAGTTATTATGAACAAGAGCTGGGATTATAGCGGTAGCAGATACAGTAAAAGATAACTCCCAAGCTGCTATAAAAGAACTTTTAAATTTAGGAATAGACGTATATATGATTACTGGTGATAATATAAGGACTGCCCATGCCATAGCCAAACAGGTGGGATCTCGATGAAAAAATTACTATGCCCTTTTTATTAGGCATGGCTCATGGGCAAAAATCATACCCACAGGGCTCAATGTTAATAGCAAACTCGGAATAGAACAACTCTCTTAATAATAATTTTGTTTAACTTTTTGTGTCCAAAATATTGACTTGGTCCAGTTTGTAATTCTACTGTGTAGTACCACTATGTAGTACCACTATAAACATCACATTATCTTAACTAATAAAAATAGAGAATATAGAACCAATCCACAAGCGAAGCCACTGGTTACTGAATACTGCTTCATCCAAATAAAATTACTCCCACCCAAACAATACCGAACACTATTGTTGCTAGTCCGGTGGTGCCTACTACAATTTGGGATAATCGTTCCGATTTATGAGTAAGGTAATAAAATTTTCCTACAACTAAACCGTACAAGGTCATAGAGAAAATTATACCCATTCCGTACAAGGCGATAAAAAATGCCGCCTGTAAAACTGTTTCTGCTAACATAACCGGTCCAAATAGCATAACTCCAGCAGTTCCCGCTAGGCCAGTTACTGCCCCTACAAAAGTAGCCCCATGTCTGTGGACGTGGCCTTCACCATGATTATGGCTATGTGAGTGAGTGTGAGCAACACCATCATACTCATGGACATGTTCATGGCCATGTTGCCATTGCTTAATTACTCCCCATATAACCCAAATCCCCAGCAAGATGATCAGGGTACCTGCCAATATCTCCATCATTTCTTCAAAAAACGGCGAAATAGTAATTTTAAAAGCTAGTGCTATAATTGCAAAAATAAGTACGGTAATACTATGACCCAAACCAAACTTAAAACCAAAAACAGCTGATTTTTTAGGTTCTGGGTTCTTGCTGACAAAATTGGTAACAGCCACCACATGATCAGCATCAAAGCCATGTACTAGCCCTAACCCTAGTGAGGTGAATGCTAAAGCCAAAGAACTCATTTCCATTTAGTCCGATTTTCCCCCTCAAAAAAAGTTCAATTATTAATATTTTAAACAAAATAGACTATAGAAATACAGCGTTGACTTCTTGTCAGCCTATGACCTCATAGCCACTTTGAAAATATAATTTATTCTCTAAACAATTTTATTAAGCCCAACAATTGTGCTTAATTCTACTTTGCTTTTTTTATCATGTCATGTGATAATCTTCAGACTATCTTAAAAATAGCTCATTCTACATAGGTCTAAAATCTCCTGCAAACATTATTTTGTATTTTATTAACATTTTATTGAGAGAACCACATATATTTCCTTTTAGCATGTTGCTGAATTAACCGTCTAAGCAAGTTCTTATTCAATTTTCCAATGTGGTCAGATATCATTTTCATCATGTCTTCACGGGTTTCTTTAGCGGTCATAATATTAATCATTTAGCCTTCTTCTTTCATAGATAATAAACACCTATGGTTAAAATAGCTACAGCCTGTAACTTTATTTGTTACAGGTTTATCCTTTTCAAAATACGGGTTTGTGACGAAAAAAAAAGCTGCATATGTAAATACATAAAAACCTAGTCAATGCAGAAAATAAAGAAACGTAGCGAAAGGGGTGAAAATTTGGCTAGGAAAAGAAATTAACCTTAGATATAAAAGGAATGTCATGTGCTTCCAGTGCGGCAAAAAACGAGAAAAACTTGCTGGTTTAGAAGGTATCTCGAGTGCCGGAATTAATTTTTGCCATGTAACGGGCTACAGTGGAATATGATCCAAGTACTATTTCGATCCAAGAATTTATGCTAGCGATGGCAGATTTGGAGTATAAAGACCAGAAGAAAGTAAAACGGGAGCAGGAAGCCCGGCGGCAGAAAAATCTTTTCATTATGTTCGGATTACTATCGATTCCGGGATTATTGCTGTTGGCCATGCAGTAAAAAATTCTCGGTAAGTAACTACAGTTTTACACAAAATGGGTAATAACGTATGAATGTTTACTAAAGGAAATAAATTGGTTCCTGTAGCCGGGCCAGAGATTTCTCCTAAAATCTCAATAAGGAAGGGAATGTGTAAGTGGAATGGTGGAAGATGGGGCTCCTTCTTATTGCTTTACTGGCAGTATAGGATTTGCGTGGTGGTCCACTACATAGAAAAAGAAGGTTAAATAAAATAAATTTTACTAATTTCTTCAAAAATTAATGGAGGAAAGAATATGCAGAAAAATGGATTAAGGTTAATATGTTTACTTATTGTTGTCAGTTTACTTGCGGTAGCATGTGCACCTCAACGCCGCCCCATTTCAGATGATACTAACTCCTATAATGATATGATGAACGATATGTCCAGAACCCCAGAATTTCGTAATGGCATGGTCGAGATGATGAAAACCCCAGAAATGCGGCAGGCCATGGTAGAAATGATGAAAACCCCGGAGATGCGCCAAGCTATGGTAGAAATGATGAAGACTCCGGAAATGAGGCAAGCTATGGTCGAGATTATGAAAACACCGGAAATGCAAGGTGTTTTGGAAGAAATACTTAAGTAAAAGTAAATGTTTCTCCCTAAAAAACCCTAATCCCCTTAGATTAGGGTTTTTTACACTCAATCCTTTGATTAAGAAATAGTCCTTACCAAAATATTTTAATACAAAAGCAATAATAACTCCTATGATGGCTTCGATGAAGAAGTGGTATCTAGCCATTATAGTACCGTAAGTAGTATAACTTGAGTTTAAAATAGTGCGGCTGTAATTTGCCTACGGTAATTTTAACTACATTGAGATATTTTTATACTACCCAGTATATAGTGATGATTATCACAGCTACTGTAATGGGCACCTTAGCTCGCGTCCTAACCATCAAAGAAGATTTCCGTCATTATCCCAGTTATCCTTTAGCCTAGCATTTAGAGATAATTAATTTAGAAATTATTATCTAGTATATGGGGTAGTAAGATAAATTTTTCAGTCAAAGAAACGATTTATATAACTTAATATAGGATAAATATTTAGGAAATGCAGCTGTTTTACTATGTGGTTAATGGAATCATAAGATTAAAAAGCTAAGCCTGAACTTATTATTGAGTTACAGGCTAGTTTTTTGTTTATCCAATTGCATTTATATAATTCTTTATTATAAAGATAAGGCTGCTATCCGAGAAAGGAAGGAATCCAGTTATATCCGTCCTAATTTATTGTTATCTAAAACTTGAATAAAAGCATCAACTACCTTGGGGTCAAACTGTGAACCTTTATTCTTGATTAATTCTTTAATAGCAATCTCATAAGATAATGCTGTGCGGTATGGCCTTTCTGTAGTCATGGCATCGAAAGTATCTGCAACAGCAACTATTCGGGCTTCAAGAGGTATTTCCTCACCCTTTAATCCATAAGGATAACCATAACCGTCAAATCTTTCATGATGGCTTCTTACTATTGAGAGAAACTGATTAACTTCACTCAGGTGAGAAAGTATTTGGGCCCCAATTAAAGGATGCTGTTTAATTGTTTCATATTCTATGTCACTAAGAGATCCTGCTTTGTTGAGGATAACATCTTTAACTCCAATTTTACCAATGTCGTGAAGTTTAGCTATATTCGCCATTGCTATAACCTCTTTTCTGGAAAACCCTAACTCTTTGGCTACCAAGGAAGAATAATAAGACACATTAAGTGAATGCTGCAGGGTATAATTGTCTTTAGCATTAATACTATCTACTAAGCTGTTGATCGAGCCAATATACAGTTGATTCCTTGTTACAATAATTTGTGCAAATTTATAGTTTGTAAACGCTAATAGAAGTAATAGTAACAGGCTACTTATAAGAAGATAGCTCTTCACCTTTTTTCTTTCAGTAATAATCTTTTGAGCGCTAAGCTCAACACCCACTAATCCTAGATTTTTCTCATTAGTATCTACCGGGGCAAAAGCACTAAGGTAAGTATTACCTTTATCTACATGCAATTGCTTATCATAACTTTCCATATTTAATGTGTAAGTACTATACGCAACTTCCCCAATAATGTACTCTGTGTCTATCGGTGTATCTTTTGTATCTGCTACTAGCCGGAAAGTGCCTTCGTTATTATGTAAATAATAAATGTAAAGTATATTCTTGTTATGATCAAGTGTATTTATAAGGTGTTGCTTCACCCTAAAATAAAATTCTGAGCTTATATCATCCTCCGAAAAGAAGTTATTATTACTACTGGAATTTATTAAGGTGGTAGTCGCTTTAGCTATTGTTACTGCCTCATTGCCTAATGTATCAATGAGGTAATGGTTAATTTTGCTGTAAACATGAATGCCACCCAACACAACTAATATCAATGATATGATCATCAGGACTGTAAAATAATTTTTTGTAGTTGACATTATTCACCTCGACGAAACAGTATTTATTCATGGCAAGACAATATAATAATCTATTTAGTGGCTTTCCAGAGACTCACCATAAAGCCAGGTATAGCTCTAATTTAGCAGTATATCCTGTAAAAATGTCTTAAATTTTAGAAAATAATGAACTTTTTATGAACTTATTAAAATTTAAGTTTTAGTTATCCTTGGGAAAAGTGCAATTAAAAAATAGGGGGGGTAATCTGATGATGAATTGGAGATATGATTTCTTTTTATTTACCCGGAAACCTCAGTTATTAAATATTTATCTATTTACTCTACCAATGCTACACAGAGTTTAGTAGTTTAAGGGGAGGCACTTTTTTTGAGTGCCTTCTTTTTATGATTTATATCTTTTAAATAATATTAGTGTTAATAATATAAGAATGGTCATAATAACAATCAACCAGCCCTTATTAACAATAATTAACCCGTGGCTAATTAATACTTCTAGTAAAATTGATGGAAATTTTCCCAAAGCTGTGGCTGACATAAAAAATACCAGACTTATATTGCTTATAGCTCCCGCTAAAGTTACTAAGCCTGAGGGTACAAATGGTATTAATCTTGCCTCAAAAATTAAAAGCCAAGCTTTTATTCCTTTTGCTTCAGTAACTTTCGTAATAATTGGATAAGTGGCGACTAGTTTTTCGATCGGTCTTTTAATTACCCAACGATAAAGAATAAAGGATATTCCTGCTCCCAGTATCTCCCCTAGCCAAGAAATGATTAAGCCGTTGTAGAAACCAAAAGCTAAGACATTAGCCCCAGTGATAAAAATTGATGGCAAGACTCCTAATATGGCTACTATAATACTTAGAAGCAAACTAATAATAATAGCCCAATATCCCAAGTTTTCAAATATATTCGCTAGCCACTCTGCTGCCATCATTTGAACCTCCATTAAAAATTAACCTCAATACTATATTATACTGAACACAAAAAAGAAGCCAAGAAAATAGGAAATTTATAAATAATTATTAAAACTTGTTATAGGTATTGTATTGGTTCCTCCCAATCCAAAAGGTGAAGGTTCATAAATTGTTCATATTTATACCCTAGTTTGGTCAAATTCTCCTGCTAATATTTTATTACACCATAAATAAAGGAGGAATTTAACCATGAAAAAAGCAAGTATTATTTTAATTGGAGGGCTAGCACTGGTGGAATGATAGGTGGAAATGGTACAATGATGGGCTGGTAAAAAAAAGCTAAAAAAGGTAGCGTGAGCTACCCTTTTTATATAATTAAAGAAATGATATATAATAATTATTATTTAAAAGGTGAAGCTATACTATGAAGGGGTAATGTAATGAACATTAATAATACGGAAGAAATTAGAGCCAAATACGATAAAAAGGCATCTTCTTATGATATGGCCTTTGGTCCAATGGAAAAAATGATGATGGGCAAATGGAGAAAATTATTATGCTCTAAAGCGAATGGCTTAGTGTTAGAAGCAGGAGTGGGAACAGGTGCAAATCTAGCTCACTATCCTGAAAACAGTAATATAGAAAAAGTAATAGGTATAGATTTTAGTCCAAAAATGTTAGAAGTGGCTAAAGGGAAAGTACTAATGGCCAAAGTCCCTATTGAGCTTATAGAGGCTGATATTCAAAATTTACATTTTGAAGAGGATATATTTGATACCATTATAACAGCTTGTGTATTTTGTTCCGTTCCAGATCCGGTGCTGGGATTTAAAGAATTAAGGAGAGTTATTAAGTCTAGTGGTAAATTATATTTGCTGGAGCATGTCAGAAGTGAAGGGATATTTTTAGGCCCACTAATGGATAAACTAAATGCTTTATCTGTAAAGCTAAGTGGAGTTAACATAAATAGAACAACAGAAAAAAACATTGAATTATCAGGAATGAAAATTGTTTCGGTTGAACCTCTCCTTAGAGATATAGTAAAGTTAATAACTGTGTCACCAAACAAACAATGCTTATAAATAAACTATCCTTTTAGGGTTATTATATGATAAGTTTCTTTCCGACAAGTAACTACCTCTAGGACCCATAATAAAATAACTGTAGACAGGTCGTTACTGAAATCACATTTAAACAAAAGTTGTAATATTGTTTCTATAGCTTGTTCTCAAATCTTATCCATGTGCATATTGTAAATTGTGAAGGGCATAAGAAGGGAGCAAAGAACATGGATAAGAAAAAAAGGTATTCAGCAGTAGTACTTTTTTTTATTATTATTTTCCAGGTTTTTACTAATTTTGCAGTTGCTAATGAATTTCAAGCAGTACAAATAAGCACAAATAGTGGACAAAATGTATCATTAACCTTTGATGTAGAAGGTGGTACAGATATAGAAGATGTGCTTGACATTCTTAATGCTTATCAAGTAAAGGCAACTTTTCTTCTATTGGGAACTTGGGTAGAACGGTATCCTAGATTATCTAGACGCATTGTAATAGAAGGCCATGAAATTGGCAATCACTCTTTTAGTCACTCTAATTTGACCAGATTATCTAAAGAGCAAATTATTAAAGATATCCAAAAAGCTGAAACAATAATTTTTAATGCAACAGGGGCTAGTTCCAGGCCACTCTTACGGCCTCCTTATGGAGCTACTAATGCTAGCGTGCTCCAGGCTGTTGGAGAAGCAGGCTATCGTTACTTATGCTTATGGAATATTGATCCAAGAGACTGGGATGGCAAGTCAGCCAAAGCAATAACTAACCTGGTATTGAATAATCTACGCCCCGGAGCAATTTTATTATTTCACATTAATAGAACAAATACTCCAGAAGCACTACCAAACATACTAGACGGGATAATTCAAAAAGGATATAGGGTAGTACCTTTAAACCAAGAATTAGATGATAATCAAAAAATAATAACACAAACATCTGTATCAAAAGTAGTGGAACTATCTAAAATTGGAAGAAGGGCCTCAAGGCAGCCTTCAATAGATGTGATGGAAGCTAATTTAGCAGTAAACGGCAAAGTGATGACAATGATGAATGGACCTAGAATCATGTCTAATCGCATCTTTGTACCCATTAGAGAACTTGCCCGAATCTTAGATGGAGAAGTATTTTGGAACAGTGCCGCAAGGCAAGCAATCCTTTCTGTGGGAAATCAATCTTTTCAATTTTTTATTAACGGAGATACCTTAATAAATGATGAAAAAATAGTTGGTGTACCAAGTGCAGTATTAAAAAACGATATATCTATGGTACCTCTCTTTGTTATAAGTAGACATCTAGGCTTACCTGTCAATTGGGAAAGTAAAACAAGAACTGCTAATTTGATAATAGAGGCATATGATAGCCAAAATAATGTATAAGTATCATCACTCTTTCATAAAGTCCATTCTGGGTACTATTAAATTTCATGAGCCTTAATCGGTCAAAAACGATAAAGGCTCTTTTGTATTCAGGGACTGTTATGGGTTTGCTTAATAGAAAATTTTTTCAATTAACCAGGTGTAGTTTTCTATTACTATGATATTTTGGAACAAAAAGGGTTTATTTATTGTCTAAAGAAGTATGAATCAAACTAATATATGGAATTTTTATAGGAGGCATAGGTATGGCTAAATTAAAAGCAGTTTTCATAATGCTAATAGTAACAGTATTAGCATCAGCTTGCGGAATAGGTGGGGCAGGTCCAGTTGCACCGTCGACGCTGCCCCAACAGGAGGAACAAACTAAGAAACAAACGGATGAGATTTACATTGGACGTAATAAGGTCCCTATAGAGGTGGCTAAGTGGGCTGAGGACAACAAGCTACAGGCAAAGGTTAGTAAAAAAACTATTGGCTCTCTGGATGTGTATCTCATCTCACTGGGAGAAAAGTCAACTTCAGGCTATCAAGTGAAAATTGACCAGGCGGGGTTTGATATGGGTGTACGGTGGATAATCGACTTATCTATTACACAGCCCATTCCTGGGGGTATGGCAGCTCAGGTAATAACCTACCCCTACGAGGTACTAGCTGTACCTTCCGGTACCCCTGTTAAACTGAGACTATGGAATCAAAAAGGGGAGTATGAGGAGTTAGTAGATGGGCAGGATTTAAACTTGCTGGAGCCTGAGTTCGGGTCTGTATCACGTACTGTTCGACCTGATGGCGAGTATTTTCTATATCCCGGCCCGGAGCCTGTTTTTCTAGCACTCCCCCAGGACCTTCTATTGATACTTCGGTTTGTGCATACCAAACCCAGAGATTTAATATAGAAGCTAATAATTTTACTGATGTAGTAATGTTAACAATAAGTGTAGACTTGCCTTATGCTTTAAACAGATATTGTAAGGCGGAAGGAATAGATAAAGTTATTACTTTATCTGATCACAAGGATTTATCCTTCGGTATGAAATATGGTTTTGTAATTGAAGGATTAAGGGTTTTATCAAGAGGTATTATAATAATAGACAAGGAAAATACCGTAAAATACGTGGAGTATGTTTCCGAGATAACCTCTCAGCCTGATTATGAAAAGGCTTTAAGTATCTTAAAGGCATTAAACTAGGTATAATAACGCAATTTAATAAGATTGCGTAAATAATAGCATCTGGAAACAGGTGCTTTTTTTTATGCCATTTCTAGAAGGTAACCGGAACTTACTTTCTAGAAAAATCTTAAGGAAAGGTTCACAATTTGGACACAAATTTTACATAGTTTTATCAATATAATGGGGTATTTTAAATTAGTAGTAAAACTATAAAAATTATAGAGGTGAAAAAATGAAAAAACTATTAACGATTGCTCTAACAAGTGTAATGCTACTCTCTTTCTCAGGATTTGCTTATGCAGAAAATGCGGTCTCGGAGATGGCTACAACAAAAGGTGGAAAACATGTAGCTGAATGTGCACAAAGTATGGATAAGGGAGTTTCCGAATGCGC
>JUEF01000119.1 GCA_000802045.1 Peptococcaceae bacterium BICA1-8 | reverse complement strand
AAAGATGAGCAGAATTTCGAGAATAAACAGCTAATGGATAGCCAAAAGTGAAAATCGGGATATGACCTCGTCTGCGGAGATACGTTTAAAGATTTAATACAAATGTTGCAGATTATTCAAGGAATATTTTATACTTTATTCTTGAAAACTGGCAGAGGAGAATGCCAACTGCAGTAATTCTCTTTTGTTGGCAACATTCAGCTTGGAATAAATATTTCTTGTATGTGTTTTCATTGTGTTTTCGCTAATATGTAACATATCAGCAATCTGTTTATTAGTATAACCTTGAAGGAGCAGCTCTGTTATCTCTCTTTCCCGGGGAGTAAGAAGTTCTTTTTGAGGCAGGTTGACAGACAGTGAAATGTTTTCTTCAAGCGGCTTATTTTGGAGGGTTGTTTTAACAAGCTTACTACGCAAGTCTTTTTCAATGGCTTCACTTAACCCAGGTACAATTATCAAGGAAATAAAAATTATGGCAATAGCAAAAGCAGCTGAAATTAAATAGTAATCATCCAGCTGAACCAGAATTCGTACTCCCAGCAGTCCTCCGGCAAACACAGCAAACAGATTTGCCAAAAAAGCATACCCGCAAATTTTCAACGGTCTACCGTAGATCGAGGCAACCAGCCCGAAAAGAGTCCACAAAGTCAGATCTAGTAAAGCCCACCCTGACTGCATGAAGGTTTCAGTGATGAAGTAGCTGTACCAGTTATCACCTATTAATCCAAAGGATAGGTACGCCAATCCTAGAAAAGAGGTTCCTAAAAAAACAGGAAGCATTCCAGAGATTTTACTTCCATAAAAATACATAATAGCCAGGGTTATTATATAGGGCAGTATACCGTAATATGTGAAATATTCTATAAATAGCTGGTCAAAAGAGGGATAAATAGTGTGAAAAGTTAACCCGCCGTTTAAGTTAATGGCAAATAAGAATAAGCAGAGTACAAAAGTTAGTTTTACGGGGAATGGTTCTCGCTCCAGTTGAACGGCAATTTTTTCTTTTACATCTGTTTTAGTTGCAGCCCAATAACTTCCTCCCAATAGAGCCAGCATAATTACCAAAAGAAAACTAGTTGATATTTGGTCATGTAAAATATTGATAAAATAATAAATAACATTACCGATGATAATCACCAGAGCCATAACCGGCATTTTTTTCGCAATTGGAATTTCCATAGTGTAGAAGTAGCTCCAACCGATGATGTGCAGCACACTAGAAATACCCATCACAGCAAGAGCAGGATACCAAAAAGAGGGATAAGCAGTAAACATTATGAGTGTCCCCAGAAGGCAAGCGATAATGCTCCAGGTCATCATTCTTTTAGCATATTTTTCTTTTATTCGAAAAAACGAAAATAAAATCAAGAATACCACAGGAGTTACGGTATAGGTTAAACTAAAGGAGGCAATAGGGAGGTCGTGAACGGAAACCAAGTGCTTTAACACTGGTCCGTTATAGGGAAAAGATAGTAACCAGCCTAAAAAAAGTCCATAGGTGAAAACAATAAATTTATAGCTCTTTTTCAAAACACTCATCTCCGAATTAAAATATAAATTAATATTATATTTACTTTCGCTATAAAAATTTAATTTTCCTCCCCAAAAAAAGGGCATCACCCCCTAGGGGTGATGTGTATTTTGCAAAAAAATCTTATAATAAGTAAATAACACAAATTTGCCTTAACAGGCCTTTTGAGGGATTAGTATGAGACGACATATAATATATTTTGTTATGTTATTCTTACTATCAGTCTTTTTTGTTTTTTCAGGGTGCAACATGAGTCAACAGACCCTCCAGCCCAATTCTGTTGAAGAACTAAAGGAAATTCAATTGGATGATAAAACGAAAACTGAACTAAATACTTTCTTCAGCAATTTTTCAGAAGTGTTTCTAGAACCTTTTGAAGAAGGGAAGATAAGCAATCAAGAGCTAATTCGATTTGGTGTTTTACATAATTATATAAACAATGACGGTCTTATAAAACATTACTACGAAAATTATGGAAGTATTGAAGCTGAATACATCGAAAAATCGGTTGAAAAATATTTTGGCCACACAATTGAACATCATGAGTCGATCACAATATCAGAATTCAAAGATGGTTACTATATCATACCTTATGCGGATGGGGAGGCAACTGTTTTCTCCCAAGTTGAAAGATTATTCGAAGTAGGAAATGACCTATATGCAGCCTATGTAAAAGATTATTATGCTTCAAATTGGTGGTCGGGAGACCCCCATGCAACAATCAAAGAATGGAAAGAATATGACTCTGAAGATATTCCACAGCTATCGCGGAAAATTAAGGCTAAAATCAGAAAGCTAATGTTAGATGGTAACAGCAGGTATGTATTATTAGAGTGCACAGTAGTGGAACGTTTTGATGATTAATTTGATGGTTATGAGGGAGGGGGGAAACTTAAAATGAAACTAAAAAAAATCTTATGGATTTTACCGGTCATTTTACTTATTTTTATTTCTTTTATCAGTATAAATCCTGTATATGGTGAACCAAATGACAGTAGTATAACTGGTGAAACCGTTATACAGGTAATAGAAAAAACCGGCTTGGGATACTCTTTAAACAAGTGGGCGGGAAATATAAATGAACAAAACATGAAAAACGAAATGGAAGACGGAAGTGTAATATCTTTACAAAATATAGATACTATTTTTGATGCATTACATATTACCTATTATAAAAACGGTTATGATGAAAAAGCATTTATAACGGTGCGTAATGACTTGCAGCAAGAAGTAAACATAGAAGGAAACAGAGTGGTTTTTCAACGAGGAAAAACCAGCTTGAATCCGGACGGATGGTATGTAAATTGGGCTGAATGGTATAGTGAACCGTTTAAAATCTCGCTATGGGTCTCTGATATTCGAAAGAATAGTAAGGATAACAACAATAATGAAATGTTGAGAATTGTGCCCATCATTACAAATGCCCTGAAGCAAATGGCAGTTGGCGAAGAAAAGACTGACCAATCCCAGGATTACAATATCAAATTTGAACTTGAAAAGAATCCTCTCACCGGGAATGTTTTTAAAGGGATTGTTGCCGACGGTACAAGCAGTTTATCTATAAAAATAAATATACCTGACAGTTATCAGGGGAAGATAAAAATAAAAGCTCCCAAGGCAGGAAGCTTTGAAGGTGTGAAGGCAGAGAAGGAAATCAAACCATCCGGAGATTTAAGCTTTAATTATATACCACCCCAATACATCAGTCATCAGACAGCCAATAAGGAAAAATTCATTTCTGATGAAATAGCTATTACTTACACACTGGAAGACGGAAGCACTAAAGAAATTAAAGAATCGATACAGGTCTACAAGCCTCCAGTTGTTTTAGTTCATGGTTTTACGGGGGATAAAACAACATGGCAGGAGTTGGACACTTATCTCCAAACACGTGGTTTCGATACAGTAAGAGAGGAATACTATTACAATGATGCTACAGGTCAGAGCATTCCGGCCCAGGCCCATGGTTTATCCAGACATATCAAAGATAAAATTACTGAGTATCATTCCTCAAATATTAAGATCAATAAAGTTGACGTGGTAGCTCACAGCATGGGCGGGCTGATCAGCCGTCATTATATCAGCAAACTGGATAATCTTTATCAAGATGATATAAGAAAATTAATAATGGTAGGCACCCCTAATCATGGTTGTGACGATTTAGACAAACTGATTGGCTTGAAGATTTCCGAGGATTTGAACAAACATAAGAAAGCGGCTGAGCAGCTTTACGGGAAGAATCCTTTTATTTTAGACCTAAATAAAGGGGAGTCAGAAGGTAAACATTTGAATCCTGATGTTCAATATGGAATTATCTATGGTACCGGCTCTCCAGTAGGTGGTGATGGAGTAGTTTCAGATATTTCAGTTTTATTGAACGGTGTCACTGCAGAAAATCTTCCGGGCAGGACACATTCCCCGGCAGTATCGCGTTGGGGAACATCCCTTACCCTGGACAATGAAGTATTTGAGAAAACACTGAACTGGCTCGAAACTGATATACCCTTGGGAGAGTTTATTACTTACGATATGAGAATCTACAGTGTGGAAGGTGAGGCATATATCTCCAATCTTGATTATACCGATGAAAGTAATTACTGGCGAAAACTTGATGCTTCTTCTACAGAGAGAATTTATAACTTTGATGATATTAAGACCGGTGATGGCCGACTTGTAATTCTCCTCAAAGCCGGGTCAAACATATTTGGCTATGTAGAAATGAACCAACATACCGAACTTTATTTTGATTATGTTTCTCCAAATATAGCCAGGGTTTATCTTTCGAAAGGTTCAGCCAAGTATGTCTCAAATAGCCAAGCTGGGAAGCATTTCGAAACAGTGCTAAAAGCCAGCAGCAATATTCAAGTAGTAAGAGGGCTTAACACGCAGTATGTCGTGTCTCTGGACGACAAGCCAACGGTATTCAGTCTTGAAGGGAAAATAGAATTGATAAACGCCGCCTCCGTTGACATTATAAATAAGGAGATAATAGAAGAAAAAAATGGAGCAGTTTTTGAAGATAACGGCAGTTTTACACCGGCTGAACCAGGTGCAGACCCCTGGTGGGAAAATGAGTTTTATAAACCAATTTCCTTCGGGAATAACATCCTATACATCATTTTTGGTTCCTGGGCAGATCGTTTTAGTCAAGTTAGTACTATTGATATAATACTGCTAGTAATAGTTGCCGGTGGTGGTTTGTATGGATATATGCGAGGCTTTATTTCGACTTTATTTAGCTTTTTAAGTTATTTTTTAGCTATTACTGGTGCAAAATTGTTGGCTCCTAAAACAGCAAGTTTATTGGCTTATAATACAATGTTAACTAAGCAAATTGATGGTTTTATTGTCAATAAACTCGCCTCTTTTGGAATAGATGTAAATGTATTAAATGCAGAACTGCCGAAAATTAACCAGATGATTACCCAAGATGAAGGTATAAGACAGGCAATGTCTCAAAATCCCTTGCTAATGAAGTTATTATCAGGGCAAGGCAGTGTAATATCTAATCATCAAAACATTTCAGCTATGCTTTCAAATTATATTTTAACCGCATTAAGCATGGTTTTAATATTTATTCTTTTGAAAATAATTATATCTTATCTTGGAAAGTTACTTAATAATCGTGTTAAGCTCCCTATAGTTTCCAAAGTAAATAAAACTTTGGGGCTTGTTCTTGGAATTTTAACAGGTCTTATGATTTCAACTATAGGTTTATTAGTTGTAACTCCTATAGCTCTAACATCTTCAAACGGTACCTTAGCTAAAATTATCGATAATTCGTTGATAGTTGAAAAATTGTTACAGGTAATTAGTTTTTAAAAGTATAGAAAGCAGGTATGGATAGCACTAATCTAGATTTACTAGATGATTCCAGCATTTGGTTCTGCAGAAGGTAATGTTGGTTGACATGTGTTTTCGTCGACACATGTGGAGATGGTTGCGTTGCTGGAAAAGAAATAGAAAAAACAACCCTTAAAGGGCTTGCTTATAGCGTTTTGAAGGGTTGTTTTTAATTTGGGAAACGAAGGTATGGAGTGTTTTTTAGTGTGTTTTAAGGAATTAATCAATCTGCCTTTGGTTGAGAAGTAGAAAAACGGTGTGGAGTTTTGCTGATAGTGTTTAATCGTTTAGCAAAAGAATTAGTGTAGATTTGTGCTTTAAGATATTTGAGCAGATAACTGAATTTGAAGATAAGAGGATTGTAGTAGCTTTGCTAGACAGAATATAAATAGGAAGCTAAATTAAACAAAGTTTTGAAGAGAAACCGGTTGAGGTAAGACTTACACCTTAACCGGTTTCTTTTGTTTGAATCACATAAACTGGATCGTCTATAACCTTCTATTCATGATCAACTACGGGCAAAATGATTGCAGAAGGATGTATTGGGTCATGATATAAGCTTTGTTCCGCAACTTTTATTGTCACTGCATTTGCTAGTGGCTCACCGCTGCCTAAGTTTCTATTCCAACGAGGAAAGGATCCACTGGAAACCTGTACACGCAGGCGATGTTTCTTATGAAAGCGATAAGCAGTAGGCCAGAGATCAATTTTAACTTCAAGACATCCGTCGATTTCTAGAAGTTGCTGATTAGGAGATAGTCTAACCAAGCCATCACATACATTTAATGACTTACCTGTGGGTTCCACATCACAGAGGCGGACGAAGAAATCAGTATGCTGCAGACTTGATTTTACAAAAAGCTTGGCAGAAACAGGTCCTATAACTTCTAAATCATTCTTTGAGGGACAAGGGGACAGGTGACTTGTCCCTTTAAGCTAAAACTGGTATAATTATCCTGAGGTGATTTTATGCCAAGAGCTGCAAGGGAACGAAGTAATACCGGGATATATCATATTATATTTCGGGGAATAAATAGGCAGAATATTTTTCAAGATGATATTGACAAAGAAAAAATGCTTAAGACAATCAAACATTATAAGGCAGTAAGTAATTATGAAATTTATAGTTATTGTCTAATGGATAACCAT
>JUEF01000118.1 GCA_000802045.1 Peptococcaceae bacterium BICA1-8 | reverse complement strand
GGGTGGAATCTCGCGCGATTTGCTGAAACCCTATTGCCGCTACTGCATGTCGATCAAGAGCACGCTGTCAAACTGGCCCAGGATGCGATTTCGGATTTTACTAAATTGTACCACTGTAATTGGCTCGCGGGAATGAGAGCAAAACTGGGAATATTTAACGAAGAGATGCAAGATGAAGCCCTTATTGAAGACCTCCTCAGTATAATGCAGAAGTATCATGCGGACTATACCAATACCTTCCGCGCATTAACTTTTGATACGCTAGAGGATACGGACCTAATTGGTATCACAGAATTTGTTCAGTGGCAGAAGCTGTGGCAAGCGAGACTAAGCAGACAGCAGGAACCTAAAGCCGCCTCGCTTCAGTTGATGCGGAACAGCAATCCTGCGCTAATCCCTCGCAACCACCGGGTAGAAGCCGCACTAGAGGCCGCAGTGAAACAAGGAGACTACAGCGTGATGGAACGGCTCCTGGATGTTCTTGCAAGCCCCTACGCCCACTCCCCCAAACAGGCTGATTACTCCACACTGCCTGCACCATCAAATAGATCTTACCGAACCTTTTGCGGTACCTAATATAAAAGCACAAGCAGCCAACCCTTTCATTCGGGTCCGTCTGCTTGTCTAATACTATAACTATTATTTATAATGTATCTTCTATAGAAATTAACTCTTTATCGTAAGCTTTTACGAGATCGCTACGGGTTATAATCCCAATTAAATGTTTTGTGTTTTCAGGGGATACTACTGGCAAATGACCAATATCATTATCATTTAATATCCTGAAAACATCATCAAGGGTTTTCTCCGAAAAGGTATAAATAAGTTTTTTCGACATTACTTTGGGAACAGGCAACTCCATAATTCCTTCAACGGGAACTACTCGAATATCTTGGAGGGTAACAATACCCACTAATTCATCCTTTACATTCAATACAGGAAAACCATTATGTTTACTGTTATGCATAATTTTTATTACATTACCAATTTTATCATTCTCTCTTACAAATTCTACTGGGCATGACATAACATCTTTAACTTTAATCTGTTTCATTATATTTATGTCTCGCCCAGCCTTTAAATCGATACCGCGACGAAGTAATTTTAAAGTATAAATAGAGCCCTTGTTTAAATATGAATAGATTAAAGTACTAAACACAACCGCAATCATCAATGGTAACATTATTTTATAATCCCTTGTCATTTCAAAAATTATTAAAACTGCTGTAATAGGAGCTTGAGTCGCACCAGCAACTACAGCACCCATTCCAGCAATAGCATACGACGTAGGATGACCTACAATATTAGGGAATAATTGTTTCATAAAGATACCAAATGCTCCACCTAATGTCGAGCCCATAAACAATGAAGGGGCAAAGACACCTCCTGAATGACCGGACCCTAAAGTAATAGAAGTTGCGATAATTTTCATAAAAACCAAGAAAAATAAAGTAACCATCAGTAATTCTCCATTAAAAGTTGCCTCAATAGTTTCATAGCCAACACCTAATACTTGAGGAAATTTTAATCCTATCAGTCCAATAATTAATCCACCAAAAATTGGTCTCGACCATTCTGGCAAAAAATGCATTTCATCCCATATATCTTCGCTTTTATAAAGCATTTTTACAAAAATAACAGATATAAATGCGGCTAAAACACCTAAAAGTGTATATAAGATTAGCTCAAGAGGGTGATTTAAAGGGTACGACTTTACGATAAAAGCAGGTATATCACCAACAAAAATTCGAGCGATTACTGAAGCTGTTACAGAAGAAACAACAATGGGTATAAAAGTGGTAGAAGTAAATTTATTTAAAATAACTTCTTGGGCGAAAATTACTCCGGCAAGAGGAGCATTAAATGTGGCAGCAATTCCAGCTGCTGCACCACAACCAACACAGGTTTTAATTTTATCTTCTTTTAGTTTTAACCATTGTGCGGCAACAGACCCAATTCCTGACCCCATTTGTATAATGGGCCCCTCTCTTCCTACTGAAGCTCCGGCACCTATAGATGATGCTGATGCTATTGCTTTAACGAATATTACCCGCATCCTCATACGACCGCCTTTAAGTGCTGCCGCCTCCATTACTTCAGGTACTCCATGCCCTTTCGCTTCTCTGGCCCAAAAGTATATTAACGGACCTACGACTAACCCAGCTAAAGCAGGTACAAAAATTTTCCACCAGTTATTAGGAAGGAAACCAAAGATAGATTCTCCTATTCCATTATAACCTACACTAGACCAACCTATCATTAGGCGAAAAAGTACAGAAAATAGCCCACCAGAAATCCCAATAATAATAGATAAAGTAATAATTAACCATGCATCATAATCGATCTTCATTAGGAATTTAGTAAAAATTTCTTTAAAATAGTTTTGAAACTTGTTTCTATTAATTTCCAACATCTCCTCTAGTGTCATCCTGCTATTCCCAAAAATATTTATACAAAATTTCAAGCAGCCTTGGACTATAAAAAAGTAATTTTTCTTAAACCTCAGTTTTTTTATTTACTAAATTCTTTACCCCTGAGGAATAAGAAGTTTGCCTTTTCTCTGCAGTTTCAATATTCTGCCCTTCTACAATAGTAGCAATTATAAATGTAAAAGCTCCATCTGACAAATACCCTTGTGATGGCCATGAGCTATTCTCTGTTTACTGGGCACTGTTTCGTGAGCATAGCTAAGGATTACATAAATTTTTAAAAATTTGCACCTTATTACTTACATCATTGGCATTTCTTAAAACTTCTACTTTCCTTCCCCAAAACTCCCCTTAATTCCCACATGAAAATTTATCCATAGAAATTAGCATATTTAATCCAAAAAAAACTTCTTGAAAAACAAATAGACCTAAATGGGCTTTAATACCATTTGAGTCTATTTTAATTTTGCATGAAAAATAAAGAATGTCAAAATATTCTACAAATTTTCTAAAATAATTTTTATTTTCAAAAAAAAAGCTTTGACCAACTGCCCCTTAATAGAGTATAATGCTGTCATGACAGATGTAAAGACAATAAGGAGGAGTTACTATGAAAATTAGAGACCTTGTTTTAGGGGCGTTATTGACAGCTTTAGCTCTTATGATTCCTTTGGCTTTCGGCGGTTTTTTAGGGGTTACCATTCCGCCCTTTAGTGCAACACTAGCCTCCCATGTTCCGGTTATGCTGGCAATGACCGTAAATCCTTTAGTTGCTTTTGTCGTTGGTGCAGGATCAGCTTTTGGGTTTTTAATTAAATTGGGCCCTGTTATTGGTGCTAGAGCTTTAATGCACACTATTTTCGCTGTTATTGGAGCAATAATGATTAAGAAGGGCTATGGTTTACGAAATGCTTTATTATTGACTTTACCCATCCATGCTGTGAGCGAAGCCTTAATTGTTATTCCTTTTGGCTTTTCCTTGTATAAAGCAGGAGTTGTTATTGGTATCGGTACAGCTCTCCACCATGGTGTTGATTCAATTATTTCCATAGCAGTTTACAGTTTACTTACAGCTAGCGCAGGATTTGCAATCAAGCAAGGTTAAGATGACTTGTGTCTATTCTAAGTTATATATACAACTTTCTTTGAATTCATTAACGCCTGCGGGCGTTTTTTTATAGAAATTTTTATGGAAATTAAAGCATTTTTTGCATAATAATTATATCCAGCCACCTGTTAAACTTAAAACCGGCTCCTTTTAAATACCCCACTTTTTCGAAGCCCAATTTACTATGCAGCTTGATACTAGAATTGTTATCATCAACAATAATACCGAAGATAGTATGTAAATTATTTTCTCCGGCTAAAATAATTAATTCTTTCAGGAGGAAAGTTCCAATTCCCTGCCCATACATATCATTTCGCACATAAATAGATGTCTCCCCTGAAAATCTGTAGGCGGTCCTTGGTCGAAATGGGGAGATAGTACCCCAGCCCACTACCTCACCCTTATCTTCTGCAACAATCAAAGGGTATTGGAGATCCTGGTGACTAGCAAACCATTCCTGTCTTTCCTGAGAAGTTTTTATTTCTTCATCAAAAGTAGCTGTTAAATTTAAAATTGCATGATTATAAATTTCGTTAATATCCGCCAAATCCTTAAGTTGTGCTTTTCTAATTAACATTTTTCATCCCTACTTATCTGCCAAGTAATTTAAATCTAGCTAAGAAAGCCCAGCGCCTATGTATTTTACGAAAATTGCGCGGCATTGCTTTGTAATTACTTACCGCCTCCTGTAGTAATTCTCTGCCTTTAATTGAATCTTGCTTTAAGAGAATAGAACCACATTTATACAGTATTTCCGGTGTCCCAAATTGTTCTATTTTTTTGAGAAACTCATTAATCTTTTCCGGCAAAGGATTAGTGTCTAATTGGTAGTCTAATAAGTATATATATGGTTCTCCATAACCTATTTTAGGATTAATACTAAGTGCTTTGAAAAGCTCCCTATAGCCTTCTTCCTTTTGTCCCATTAAATATAATCCTTTTCCTAAATAAAAATGGATATCCGCATATTCATCCATTTTTACTAAACACTTTTCAAAGTACTCTACAGCCTGGGTATATTTCTTGCCTTCTAAATGCAATTGTCCCAGTTCTCTATATCCGTCCACATTTGCCGGATTTAATTTTACTAGCTCTTTAAGAGCCTTAATTCGGCTGGAACGTTTAAAGGGCTTTAAAAAATCAGGAAAAAGCCCAATAAACTGGCGGTCAATAATTAAGTACAAAAAGAAAATGATAAGTAATGCTAAAAGCGGATTGCCGAGGAAAAATCTAAAAATAAAATAATATAAGAAAAAACGCACTCAAATCCCTCCAAAGTACTAACCTAATAATTCTTGTATTTTCATTATGTCTATGTTACCGCCACTTATTACACTGACCAGATTGAGCCCCTTGCTTTCTTCCTTTAGCATTGCTGCAACAGATACAGCACCACTAGGTTCGATAACAAGTTTCATTCTTTCCATAATCATTTGCATAGCATTCTTTATTTCATGCTCCTCAACTAAAACTAGCTCATCCACATATTTTTGTACAATAGGAAAGGTTAATTCTCCTGGCATTATTGTTCGCAGACCATCAGCTATGGTATCAGGTGATATCTCTTTGCGTTCCCCAGCCTTAATAGAGGTATACATACATGAGCTTCCCTTCGGCTCAACTCCAATTACCTTAATCTTTGGGTCGAAGGCCTTGATACAGCTTGCGATTCCTGAAAGAAGTCCCCCTCCCCCAATTGGTACAAAAACCTTATCAATAGGATGCTTCCAGTCTAATAGCTCTAACCCTATGGTGCCCTGACCCCTAAGAACTTCATAGTCATCATAGGGTGGAATGTATAAGTATCCCATTTCCTGGGAAATCCCTTGAGCTCTTTCCAATCTCTCACTTGACTTGGGACCCACCATGATAATATCAGCACCATAAGCTTTTATTGCTTTTATTTTTGCTTGGGGTGCAGTATTAGGAATAACAATTATTGCCTTAACATTATAAGCCTTAGCCATAAATGCTACTGCCTGACCATGGTTACCCGAAGACGCAGTGACTAAACCTTTAATTTCTTGTTTACCCAAAGACGTTACTTTACTTGCCGCACCTCTAATTTTAAAAGAACCTGTTTTTTGTAAAGACTCTGGTTTAATAAAAAGCTTATTACCTTGGGCCTCACTTAAGGTTTGAGAAAACATTACACTTGTTTCATGAATAAATGGCTTTATCCGTGATTGTATCTGCCTAAAATCTTCCTTTCCGAACATAAAACCCCCACCTCTATTTGTTTTTTCTTTAGTATTCTCTAAAAGGTACTGTTAAACCTTTCAAAATAAACAAAAAACCTGCGCTGCAGGTTTTTTTAAGTATATGCTTAGCTAATTTTTTATTGCTCTTTTTATATCCTGTAAAACACGTACATCCTTCTCTTTGGGCAAACGCTCTTTGAGGATATTCTGAGTTACTGCTAAATCGTACTGACCCAAAGACCAGGCTACTGCAGCTCTGATTTCCGGACGTAAATCATGCTCAAGTAAATCAGCTAATAGTTGGATATTTTCAGCACCTTTAGTTCTCCCTAATATTAAAATAGCATTTCGCTGCAGATTTTTTTTGCCTCGCCAGCTGCCTGACATATGGCCAAAGGTGTCTTTAAATTTTCTATTCGAAAGCTTAATAACTTTTTCTAATACTGGATTAACTAATTCATACTCCGGCCGAAATTCTCTATGCCAATCATTATTCTTATCTTTATTAAAGGGGCAGACAAGTTGGCAGATGTCACATCCATACAAATATTTTTGTTCAGCTATTTTTTCTTTTAGAGTATCTTCAAGATGGCCTTTAGTAAGAGTGTAAAAAGCTAAACACTTTTGACAATTTATCGTTGCTTTGTCTTCTAGAATTGCCTGCATAGGACAAGCATTTAAACATTCATTGCACCCGCCGCACAGATTGCTAGCTTTTTGACCATCTGGCTCCAAAGGCAAATTAGTCAAAATTTCCCCTAAGTAAACAAATGAACCAAACTCTTCAGTAATTAAACTACCATTTTTACCTATCCAGCCTAAGCCAGCCCTTACTGCAACAGCCCTATCTGATAATGGTCCTTTATCTACCATTATTAGAGTTTTCGCCTTAGGCACTAATAATTTAATAAATCGATCCAGATTACTTAGTTTTTCCTCCAGTACCTTGTGGTAATCTTGTCCCCAGGAAGCACGACAAAGCTTACCTCTAGTTTCCTGCTCAGCAGATAAAGGCCTAGGCTCCAAAGAAGGATAGGCCACAGCAACTGAGATTATTGAACATACCCCTGACATTGATAATGATGGATTAATGCGTAAATCAATATTCGATTCTTCAAAACCGGAGCTATAACCTTTTTCTTGATGTTCTCTAAGAATAACCTCAATTTCTAAAAAAGGCTCCCCGCTGGTAAAACCGATTTTATCAATGCCAATAGTTTGAGAGTGTTCAATAATTTGCTTTTTTATTTGCTGCCAATCATACAATACTCCCAACTCCAATTATTTCACACAGTAGTATACATATTTTTTATTATATCATGTCGGGTTATTATCCCCACAAGCCTATTTGAATTATCAACTACAGGAACTCTATTGATATCATTTTCTATCATTATGGTAGCAATTTCTACTACATCTGTATCTGGTTGGACAGTAATTACATCCTTTGACATTAAATCTTCTACTTTATATGCTGCTATTTTTTTAATCTCTTCATAAAACTGCTGCTGTCCTAACTGAAAGATCCCATCAAACAAAGCAAAAAAAACCGGTGAATTAATTTTCTTTTGTTGAAAAACAAGATCACCTTCACTTATTATACCAACTAACCTTTCCTGAGCGTTAATTACCGGGAGACCACTAATTCTCTTATCTTTTAATATTTGGGCTACTTCTTCAACTGTATTGTTAGCAGTTACTGTTATAACCTCTTTATTCATTAACTCTTCAGCTATCATTAAAACCCCTCCTTTTTATTAATACGATACCCAATGAAGCTTAACTCCAAACAAGAAAAACGCCCTTAGGGGCGTTTCTGATTACTATATGATATTAGGCCATCCTTTTAGCCACATAGGCTATTGTAACAAATATAATAATTATATTGATTATTATCATCCTGCACGCATCCCTTTCTGAGCTTTTAGTTAATTTTACCATAAGCCAATGTTAAACATAATAGTCCATAAGTCTGATTTCTATAAATTTCAAGTCCTATTTATACCTACATTTATTATATATAAGCAAGACTCTAATTATTATGTGTATATATTACCATTTTCTCTCAAGAATTAAACATTAAATATATTATACACCCATGCTGTAAATTTTTACAAGTTTAATTTAATAAATATTTTAATTAATTATTAAGACGAACTAAATACTAAAAAGTTCCCAAAGTTAAAACCTATACCTACAACATATTCTTTTACTATTCTAGTTCATAGTAGGTGAAAACAAAAAAAGACTTCCTTAACGGAAATCCTTTAATTATAAAGGGTATTAATTCTCATGTAATAACTTCAATAACTTTTCTTACTTCATCATTTACAACTTTATAAATAATTTCCACTCCATGTCTTTCCCCTTCAATTATCCCTGCTGATTTAAGCTTTGCTAAATGCTGGGAAACTGTGGATTGGGGCATGTCCAAACAATTTTGCATCGTGGAGACATTACAAGAATCAATATCGATAAGATTTTTTACGATACATAGCCTTACCGGATGAGCAATAGCCTTTAATATTTCTGCTTTTTTTGTTAATTCTTTAATTTCACTTGTTTTATCCATTTCCGCTGCACTCCAATTACTAAATTTTTAGATATGCTGAAAATACAAATCACACTTATCAATTTAAAAAATTTTCATTATATAAATAATTATATATTAAAAATTTGATATTGCAATATAGACAGCTGGCTTGTTATCGAAATTTCGTTCATTATATAATACACCCTTATACCAATAAGCTACCTTTCTCATTCGATAGATATAAAATACACTATAATAAATCATTATAGTGGTGTTATTAAATGCAAGTATAGCTAATAGAATGAATAAGAGAAAAATAAATATTTACCATAAATTTTTTTAATATAAGGAGGAATTTTTAATTATCCTGTAGAACCTATTAAATATGTTTTTATTATAATAATTTTTAGGGGGAGAAGTTATGAAAAAAAGAAAAATTTTAGCGGTTCTCTTGGCAAGTATGCTACTTATTTCACTTGTGGGTTGTAGTGCTAACCAACCAGCTAAAGAAGAGCCCAAGGAAGCCCAAGGTAAATACAAAGACGGAATTTATTTTGCCCAAGAAGACAAGTTCAGTGAAACATCAGGCTGGAAATATGTTGTAACCTTAGAAGTGAAAGATGGTAAAATAGCTAAAGCTGATTGGAACGGCGCTCAAGTAACCGGTGGACCCAGTAAAAAAGATTTCTCCAAATTAGGCCAATACCCCATGGTAGAGCAAGGTGGCGCCAAAGCTCCTTGGCATGAGCAAGCAGCTATAGTAGAAGCTTACCTAATAGAAAAACAAGACCCTTCAGCTATTACTTATAAGGAAGATAATTATCATACTGACGATATAGCAGGAGCGACAATTGGGGTTAGCCCATTATTCAAGTTAGCTGAAAAAGCCTTAGCTAATGGCCCTGTAGAACCTGGAAAATATAAAGATGGTGCCTATTATGCTCAAGAAAAGGGCTATACTAAAGACTGGAAATACACAGCCAGCTTAACAGTTATTAACGGATACATTGTGGCAGCAGATTGGAACGGCTTAAACGTAAAAGGTGGTAAGGAGAAAGATACCCTATCTGCCGATGGTGAATATGGCTTAATGGCTAAAGGCGGAGCTCAAGCTGAATGGCATGAACAAGCTCAAAAAGCTGAAGCCTATTTATTAGAAAAACAAGATCCTACAGCCATTTCCTATAAAGATGATGCGGGTCATACTGATGACATAGCAGGCGCGACAATTCATGTTATTGAATTCTTTGATATAGCAAAACAAGCACTAGATAATGGTCCTATTCCAACAGGCTCTTATAAAGATGGTTTCTACTTCAACGAAGAAAAAGAATTTGCTAGTAATGGCTGGAAATATACTGTAAATATAGCTGTCAAAAACGGTACAATCGCTGCAGTTGACTGGAGCGGCGTGCATCAAGATGGCGGTGTTGATAAGGATACTCTCTCAGCAAGTGGTGAATATGGTCTAGTGGCTAAAGGTGGAGCACAAGCAGAATGGCATGAACAAGCAGCAAAAGCTGAAGCATATCTATTAGAAACCCAGGACCCAACTAAAATTTCTTATATCGATGAAGATGGTCATACTGATGATATAGCTGGCGTTTCTATTCATGTTATTGAATTCTTCAAACTAGCTGAAGAAGTTCTGAAATAAGCCTATCAACAAATTTTATATAACAGGGTTCTCTCAGGAGAGCCTTGTTATGTTTTATATGGTAAAATATTAACTGTTACCTATTAAACATGGAGGTATCCCCTATTATGTATAGGAAAAGGTTATTCCACACTTTACTTTTGCTTATAATTATTATAAGTTTGATTATTACTGGCTGTACTAAAAATATAAAACTACCTCAAGAGGAAATTACGCCCACCGCGAAAACTACTTTTCTTATGGGGACACTTGTTAAAATCACTATTTATGATGAGCTAAAAAATGATAGTGTTTTTGATAAAGCCTTTAACCGAATTCAAGAAATTGAAGACAAAATGACTATAAATAAGGATTCCGAAATAAGTGAAATAATCCGCTTAAATAAAACTGCCGGTAAAGACTTTACCCCATTAAGCCCTGATACCTTTTATGTATTAGAAAAAGGTAAATATTACTCGGAATTATCAGATGGTCAATTCGATATTACTATTGGTCCAATAGTAAAGCTTTGGAATATTGATACTGAAAATGTCCATATTCCTCAGGATACGGAAATAAAAACCAAGCTTCCTTTGGTAAATTATAGAAATCTTGAGCTGGATAAAGATCAAAAGCAAGCCAAATTACTAAAAAGCAATATGATAGTAGATTTAGGTGCAATTGCTAAAGGTTATGCTGCAGATGAAGTTGCCAAAATCTTAACATCAAATGGGATCAAAAATGCTATTATCAATTTGGGAGGTAACATTTTAACTATCGGCGTTAAACCCGATGGCTCACCCTGGCGTTTAGGACTGCAGGACCCTTTTGAGCCCCGTGGTGACTATATGGGAGTTGTAAAATTGGCTGATCAAGCCCTGGTTTCTTCAGGCACCTATGAGAAGTATTTTGAACAAAATGGAAAAAGATATCATCATATTATAGATCCCCAAACAGGTTACCCAGCTGAAAATAATCTGATAAGCGTTTCAATAATTACCAAAGAATCAATCGATGCCGACGCTTTATCAACTAGTATTTTTCTGTTAGGCTTAGATAAGGGAATGGAAATAATAGAGGATCTACCAAATACCGAAGCAATTTTTATCACCTATGATAAAAAAGTTTATGTTTCACAGGGTATTACAAAAGAACAGTTTGAAATAACAAAGCCCGAGTTCCAACTACAATAATAAGGGTGATTTTATTGAAAATAAAAAAAGGCGATATTCTTATTCTCTTTTTTTTGATACTCGCCCTTACGGGCTGGCTTTTACAAAATTATATATGGCCTGATACTGAAAACAAAATAGCAATAATCGAAATTGATGGTCAGGTCTACCAAGAAATCCCCATTGATACCAGTAATATTCAGGAATTTATTATTGATTTGCCTGAAAATAATCAAATCCATATTGTTGTTGAAAAAGACAGTATACATGTTGAGGATGCCTCATGTCCTGATAAGGTTTGCATTAAAACAGGAGCTATCTCTAAACCAGGACAAAATATAGTCTGTTTGCCTAATAAAGTTGTAGTATATATATCAGGTGCCGGAGATAGTAATATTGATGACTTATCTTTCTAGGAAGTGAAAATATGACTAAATCTAGAAAAATTACCCTACTTGGTCTATTAATTGCCCAAGCCTTAGCCCTCCATGTTATTGAGAGGTTTGTCCCTATGCCGATACCAATTCCGGGAGTAAAGTTGGGCCTGGCTAACATTATAACCTTATTTACAATTATAATTTTGGGCTTTAAGGAAGCAGTATTAGTGGTCATTGTGAGAACCTTTCTGGGTTCTTTGTTTGCTGGTGGTCCCTCCTCCTTTCTTTTTAGTATCATAGGTGGACTTTTTAGCACAGTAATTATGTCTATGTTATATAAATGGTTTTATAGATTTTTTAGCATTCCCACTATTAGTATTGCAGGTGCAGTTGCACATAATATTGGGCAAATTGCTGTAGCTAGCTTTATCGTAAGTAACCTTAATTTATTTTATTATTTGCCGGCATTGATCATATCAGGGGTCATAACTGGTCTCTTCATCGGGTTAGCTGTTCAGTTTGCCTTAAAACCTTTAAAAATTATTTTAAGAATCCAATAATTAATGGGTGACTATGTGTCACCCATTTTATTTATTTCGTCATTTTCTTTTTCATCTTGGTAATTGTATCGGGATTGCGGATCTCTACAGGTTTGGTTTCTGGATCATCATCATATGCTTCATAAGGGTATTTCCCAAAGCTATGGTCTTTTGTAAAATGATCACGGGCATCTGTTGGATTTACCCACATTAAATCTTCCGCATTCATTGCATTACCATGACAGTTGCCGCATACTTCTTGAGCACTATTTTGTATTAACATCTTTCCTTCGGAGTTGACACTATGGGCAGTATGACAATTTAAACAATCTTCCGCACTTCCTTTATTATGGTTACTATCAAACCAGCTTCTAGTTCCATAATGATTTTGGGCAATGAGAATATCCCCTTCAACTTCTGGCTCACTAGCAGTATGGCAATTTACACAGGCTTCTTTACCGTTACTGATAGCATCTTTTGCCTTGGTAGTGACATGGATACTACCTGGACCATGACAACTTTCACAGCTAAAACCAGGTTCTGCCGTTGCTATCTTTTCAGGTCCTTGTGCTAGACCAGGACTATGACAGTCACCACAGGTATAACCCTTGATAAGCCAGTCCTCCGTCCCGTCATTATTTATATCTTTTGTATCCGCAGGTTCTAGCTTCCATTGGCCATTTTCTAAATGGACTCCCGCTACTCGAAAATATTTATCATCCAGAGCACCTATAACATAGTGATCAGACATAACACCTGCTATTTTAGCATCCTGCAAACTATAAGTTTTCGGCTCACCATCCTTGACCTCTTCATAGACCTTAATTTGTTCATCAATTTTTACATTAAAACTCTCCAGCGACTTAAATGCAGTACCATGGGAATTTGCACTAACCTCTTCTTCTTTTCCAGTATGACAGCCATAACATTTATCAGAACCAACATAAATAGCCTGGGCCTGATTTATTTCCTCATCCTTCTTGCCATCTGGAGCAGGCTCATCCTTTTTTGCGCAGCCCATAAAAGGAATAACTAGAGCAGCAATTATAACCATGACAACAGATATTAACTTTTTGTTTTTCTGCATATATAATCTCCTTAGTGCTTTTTTTATATTTTCCCACCTTTACAAAAAAATATTACCAAGCATAAACTGGTAATTACAGAAAAACACATGGGTTAATGTTGTTACTTAAATATAAAAAAACGGGCTGAGCCCGTTTTTTTACAAATTAAATAGCATTTCCTCATAGGTTGGCATAGGCCATAGTGCACTATCAACCAATGCTTCCAACTCATCTCCATCTTTACGGAGTTCAGCCATTTTGCTAAATACTTCCTCTCTAAAAGCCATAGCATGGTCATAGATACTTTCATGATTGGCATGTTTTAGAGCTTTATCCAAAGCTGCTACCTTTGCTTTAAAAGAGATTAGAACCTCAGATGTTTCTTTTAAATATTCTTCTTGAACCGAGGTTAAACCCGTTAAACCAGTAGCTTTAATTTCATTAATAGATTGGGCTAAAACAGTACAATATTTAATAACTGCAGGTATAATTTGTTTTTTGGACATATCCACCATAGTAAGGGCTTCAATATTAATTGTTTTAATGTATTGCTCTAAAACAATTTCATACCGGGAGTATAGCTCAGTTTTACTTAATACAGCATGTTCCTCAAATACTTTTATAGATTTTTCATCGATAAGAGCAGGTACTGACTCCACAAAGGACCTAATATTAGGAAGACCCCTCTTTTCAGCCTCCTTAACCCAATCGTCTGAATAGTTGTTACCATTGAAAATAATTCGTTTATGCTTTTTCACAATTTCCTGTAATAATGCTTGCATTTCAATTCCAAAATCAGCGGCCTTTTCTAAACGATCGGCAATTTCTTTTAAAGCTTCAGCTACAATTGTATTTAATACAAAATTGGGGCCCGCAATAGATAAAGAAGACGCAACCATTCTAAATTCAAATTTATTCCCTGTAAAGGCAAAAGGTGAAGTTCTATTCCGGTCAGTATTATCTTTAGGAAGAGCAGGTAGAGTAGGAACACTGATTTTAAGCTCTCCACCCTGTTTACTGCTGGTAGCAATACCTTTTTCTAGCTGTTCAATAATGTCTGTTAATTGGTCACCTAAGAAGATAGAGATGATTGCTGGAGGTGCTTCATTGGCACCTAACCTATGATCATTTCCAGGATTTGAGGCAGCTAATCTTAATAGTTCTGGATAAGTATCTACCGCCTTGATAATTGCTGATAAGAACAATAAAAACTGAGCATTTTCATGGGGATCATTACCTGGCTCGAGAAGATTTTGCCCATCATCGGTACTCATTGACCAGTTATTATGTTTACCAGAGCCATTAATACCAGCAAAGGGTTTTTCATGAAGCAGGCAAACCAGGCCGTTTCTATTGGCTACTTTCTTTAAAGTATCCATAACTAACTGATTATGATCTGTGGCCTTATTAGTTGTAGTAAAAACAGGTGCAAGTTCAAACTGTCCAGGAGCAACCTCATTATGTTCAGTTTTAGCACTAACCCCTAGCTTCCACAATTCCATATCTAATTCTTGCATAAATTTAGCTACCCGGTCTTTTATACTTCCAAAATAATGATCCTCTAACTCTTGACCTTTTGGAGGCATAGCACCAAATAAGGTTCTGCCTGCAAATATCAAATCCTTCCTTTGATCATAGTATTTTTTGTCAATTAAAAAATATTCCTGTTCTGCGCCAACTGTAGTAACAACCCTTTTGGTACTTACATTACCAAATAACTTCAAAATCCTTAGTGCCTGTTTGTTTAAAGCATCCATTGATCTTAATAGAGGCGTTTTCTTATCAAGTGCCTCTCCTGTATAGGAAACAAAAACGGTAGGTATACAAAGAACATTATCCCTAATAAATGCCGGTGACGTACAATCCCAGGCTGTATAACCTCTTGCCTCAAAGGTAGCCCTGATTCCACCACTAGGAAAAGAAGAAGCATCCGGTTCCCCTTTAATTAACTCTTTTCCTGAAAACTCAAGAATTATTTTCCCATCGGCAGTGGGAGAAATAAATGCATCATGTTTTTCTGCAGTAGTACCTGTCATTGGCTGGAACCAATGGGTATAGTGGGTTACACCTTTTTCCAATGCCCAATCCTTCATAGTATTAGCAATGACATCTGCGATAGTTGGGTCTAACTCAACACCCTCATCGATAGTTCTCTTTAAATTTTTATAAACGTTCTTGGGAAGTCTAGCTTTCATAACCGAACAATTAAAGACATTTTCTCCAAAAATATTAGTTAAGCATTTTAAATTTGACATACTTTACTCCTCCTATTTGAAATGTATTTGAAAAAAGAAAAATAAAAAAAAGCGTCCTGAAAAAATCAGAACGCCTTTGTTCAACTTTATAATGAAACGCCTTTGTTTCATGATTGATATTAAGTTTAATTTACTTATATTTAATATAATATTATTAAACTTCAATTTTTGCAATATTATTTTTAAATGTATACAAAATTTTTAAATGCCTAAGGTGAAAATTAGAACAATACTGAAAACTGCCATTATTAGTGAAGCAATAAGTCCAACTATAAAAGGCTTAACTCCTACTTGTTTCATATCGTCAAAATTAGTTAATAGTCCAACTCCGGCCATAGCCATAACAATCATAAATTTAGAAACTGAGTTTGCTTGGGATAAAAAGGTTGTCCACTCTATGCTGTTAAACCATAAGCCATCACCAACAGTCCGTAAACCTGCCAGTGCGATAAAGCCTATCACAAACCAAGGAAAAATCTTAAAATAATTTACCTTACCTGCTGTCGTACTGTTTTGCTTTCGTGAGTACATGACACCTAAAATAAGAACAATTGGTGCTAATAGAACTGTCCTAGTCAGCTTAACAACTGTCGCTATTTTTCCTGCTGCATCACTATAAGCAAAGCCAGCTGCTATCACTTGTGCAGTTTCATGGACAGCTATTCCTGACCAGGTTCCAAACTGCATGTCTGTCAAAACAAGCATTTTGCCTAAAATTGGATATAAAAAGATAGCAAGCACTCCAAATATTGTAATAGTAGCTACCGAGAATGTTACTTCTTCATCCCGGGCATCAATGGCAGGAGATGCAGCAACAATAGCTGTTGAACCACAAATAGCTGTCCCTATACCGATAAGCATAGCTAATTTATCAGGCAAGCCTAATTTTTTGCCAATAAGATAAGTTATAGTAATTGCAAAAATCACACAAACTAAAATAATAACAAATGCTTTAGCTCCAGTAGTCACAACAGTTACAAAGCTTAGGCTAAGACCTAATAGGATTATTGCTCCTTTTAAAACCTTTTTTAAAGCAAAATCAATACCTTGTTGAAATCGGGGACCTATACCAATTGTATTTTTTATTAAAATACCGGCTAAGATTGCAATGATAACTCCACTGACAGGCTTTTGGCCACCAATTACTATAATTCCGTGAATAAATTCAGAAAAGTATGCAATTATCACCGTTATAATCAGACCTGGAACAATACTGTTTTTTATGTCCATATTAATTATCCTCCTACATTTATTATGCCTTTAAACTTATTTTAAATGCTAAAAGGTAAAAAGTTAAATATATAAATACAATATGATTAATAACCATAGCATTATAAATAGAAAAAAAGCCTGCTATGCAGGCTTTCAGATTTTAGATTAAGCACTCTTATTATTAATTACTTCTGTGCCCCATAGAGCAATCAGTAAACTCTGAGCAGTTTCATTATCAGGTTCAGTTTCAACAATATAGTTTAGAAATTTTTCCACATGATTAACTTGACCTGTTTTCAAAGCTCGCTTAACTACATCACTTAAAAACTGTTGTCGATGATAATACGGATAGTCTAGGTACTTATTTAACCACAGGCTGAGTTGGTGATTAAAATCCTCTGGAACTTCCTTTTCCTGGCTCCCATAGAAACCGAAAAAAACACTTAAACCTATAACTACTAGCCAGAAATATCCTAATGGCTGATTATGCAATACGAACTTTATCACTATTGTAATACCAATAAACCAGGTAAATATTAGTACCAGTCGCCTCATTACTACCTCCGACTTGCAAAATATTTCTTATCTGAATTATAATATACATTTATGTGTTTTAAAAGAAAAACTTTATATGTTTTTTTTGATAATTATTGTTCTCTCAATAAAAACAATTTCGTCACAACAACAGCTGATAAGGAACAAACCTCTACCACCCTCCTTGAGAAGGTCATCATCGGAAATTCCTTTAGGTATTATTACATTACTATAACCAGGACCACAATCCTCTATTTCTAAAACTATTTGATTGCCGTTATTTTTATATCTTACATAAATAGGCTTAGAAATATCCTTTTGATTACCATGGATAAAGGCATTAGAAACAGCCTCAGAGATAATTAGTTCTATGTCCAAAATAAACGGGCTCTTGGCCATATCATTTTTTATATAGTCAATTACCTTTTTGTGCTTATCAAGACCATAAAGTACAAAATCCCTTTTCGTAGTCATATTCTGCCTCCCGTTAACTCCCACGACCTGATTCTATGTATTTCAAGTCGCTACAGAATACTTCCCCAAAATGTTATATATCTAAACAATTTTATATATTTTTTATTCTCCTAGGTTTCCCATAGATATTCCTGCTGTTTCTGCAGTTACAGGATCCAACGCGAATAAGTCTTCCTTATTTATTTGTCTTATATTAGTTTTGCCTAAAGCCCTAATTCCTTCCTGCATTTCCTCTTGACAGGATGTAAGAAATTTAAAGAGATTTTGCGCACTTTTTTCTACTTTTAATTTATTCTGGTACTTTCCCTTAAAAAATACTACTTCAGGTGGCGGCTCCCAGGGCAAAGCTTTTAGTACCTGAGTATGGGACATGGCAAATAGTGCTATGCTTCCAATATATACTGCATCTGCACCTAAAGCTATTGCCTTCAAGAAATCTCCTGGTGTAGCTAGCCCTCCTTCTACTATTAAGCTTATTTTATCTTTTAGGTTATGTTTATTTAAAAAGGTACTAGCTCTGCATAATGCCCAAAAGAGGGGTAAGCCAAAATCGTCCTCTAGGATTGTCGGAGCATTTTTAGTCCCTGCTTCAGTACCGGATACAGTAATAAAATCTACTTGTGCATCTGCTAGTATTTCTAAATCTCTTTCTAAATTTTTTCCTGCTGCAATTTTCCCTCCGATTGGTACACCCCCCGTAATTTCTCTTAATTCCTCAATCAGTTTTTTTAATCCCTGAGGGTTTCTTATTTGCGGCAAAGCAGCATGAATTACACCTTTTTCTCTCCATTTAAGACCCATTCGCTGTCTGACCAACCAATCAATCTCTTTGTTTTCAATATAATGTCCGACTCCTCCGGTAGCTCCTTGTCCAAAATATAATTCAATCATATCTGCTGCCTGTAAAACCTCTTTAGACTTGCTCCATTTTCCCCTGTTATATTGAAGGATTAGCTTATCAGCAGCCTGCCTTTCCGAAGGTAAGAATGGTCCTTCGCCGGTATTTGTTGCTATCCCGGCTAAGGCACTGCCTTTGGCTAAGGCTACTTTGGCTTTTTCAGACAAGGATAACCCATATGCCATGGCAGCTATCATTATGGGCATTTTTAGCTGTAGTGGTTTTTGGGCACAGGGTCCTATGGTAACAGTTGTATCTGGTATAATCCCTTCATCAGTTGGCAGTGTATGAAGTTGAGCAAAGTTAAACATCACATTATTTAAATTGGGAAACTTTTTAGGGCTTCCTAAAGGCCGTTTAATCATTTTGCCTTCCTGGGTTCTCAAGTTAGTCTCCACTATTGTCTGTAAACCAAACTTTCTGGAAGCAGATACAAACTCCCATAAGTTCTCCGGATACTTGTCTACCATTAGCCGCTTTAAAAAGCTATTAGTTCCTTTTTTAAACGCCTTTCTGCCTAACCAGATAGTACCTAAAGCACCTGCAATGCCCAAGGCTGATGAAATAGCTACTTTCTCTATCCAGATATTTTTATTTTTATCCATAAATAGCTCCTTTAATTAAGAATTATACCTAGCCTTATTCTTCCTTGTATTAATAGTTTGTATGAATTAGTATTTAATGGTACTTTTAAAAGCACAATTTTTGAAACTTTTTTCTTTTTTGTTTCGTATTAGATACAGAGGTAGAATAAAGGGGTTATTAATTTATGGTTTTTACTGATGAACAGTTAGCTATCAAAAGTCAACAGGGTGATAAACAAGCTTTTGAAGAATTAATCAAGCGCTACCAGAAGCCTGTCTTCACTATCTGCTACAGGTATCTGGGTAATTCTCAAGATGCTTTAGATGCAGTTCAAGAAACTTTTATCCGTATTTATAATAAGCTTGCTCTATTTGATGCAAATAACACTTTTCGACCCTGGTTATATAAAATAACAGTAAATATTGCAAAAGACTTTATTAAAAAACGAAAGCCTTGGGAAGAACTGGATTTTTCCTTAAAAAGTGAGCTGGGTGATCCTCAAGCTAATATAGAATTAACCCAGGTCCAAGAGCAAATTAAAAAAGCCCTTTTAAAACTACCGGAGAAATACCGCATGGCAGTAATACTTCGACACATTAAAGAACTAGAATATCAGGAAATTGCAAATGTCCTAAATCTACCTCTTAATACAGTAAAAACCCATGTGCGTAGAGGCAGAGATATCCTGCGAATTCAACTAAAGGAGGTGGAACTATGAATGAGTGTATGAACATTTATGAACTAATTCAAAAAGAGCTAGATGGTGAATTAACCACAAAAGAAATGGAGTTATTAGATAAACACTGCAGCCATTGTTTCGCCTGCCAAGAGCTTCGCCAGGATTTTTTCCAAACTATATATGGGTTAAACAATTTGCCTGAATTAGACCCGGGAGAAGCTCTAATCGAAACAATAATGAATACTATCTACAGCAAGTCTCCAGCCCAAAAAAACATATCCTCAAAAGGTTTGACTGGAATAGTTGCCGGCTTAGTGTTATTTTGTTCCTCAGGAATATTCTTGCTTGGTTCCGTAATTATCTCTTTGATCGCGGGCGGTCTATTATACCTTGGTTATGAAAATTTTTCCCTGGGATTTATCGAAAACATCATCTACTGGCTAACATATGGATATAACTTGCTAAGTGTCTTTAAACACGTTTTTAATAATCCATACTCATCCATATTTCTTGTCACGGTATTATTGTTGAGTATGGTTAGCTTCACAATCTTGGTCATGTTACTTTATTCAAGGAGGATAATAAATTATGAAAAAGTTTAAATGGCTTATATTCACTATTCTTTTTATTTTTTTGATAGCCTTACCATCTACAGCTCTGGCAGGAGAGGTAATAAAGCTCACCGGTAATATAGAAGTTCAAAATAACGAAGAAATAAATGGTGATGTTGTAGCCTTAACGGGTGACATAAAAATATTAGGAAAAGTAAACGGAAATGTAACTGCTTTTAAGGGCGATATTTATTTAGAAGATAACGCTGTTGTCAATGGTGATTTAGTAGCTATTGCCGGAAAGGTAATTAAAAACTCCGAAAATGTTACAATTAACGGCAAAATCAGTGAGCTTACTAATAGAAACTTTAATAGAGTAACTGATTCAGCCCCCTCTGTTCAACGGGAGGTCCGCTATGTCAACAACTCCCCTAACTGGGGAGGAGGGGTTATTGTCCAACTCTTAGGATTAGCAGCCTTAACCTTAATAGGTCTGAGCTTATTTGGCAAGAGCATGGAGAATATGCATCTATGGTTTAGCTCCAATATAGGTCAGGTAATTCTCAAAGGCCTCTTAGGTTGGTTTGCTCTACCGTTTTTACTAATCGCCTTAGTCATAACTATTATAGGCATACCTGTTGCAGCCTTTTTAATTATTCTCATTCCTATACCACTCATAATCGGTTTATGGATTGTAGGCTTATTCACCGGCAATAAAGTTTTACCCCTAGTTAAGAAAAACTGGGAGAAAAATTTGCTTCTTGAGGGTGTTATTGGTGTTTCCATCATCTGGCTGGCAATAAAAGCACCTTTTATCGGCTTTCTAGTATTACCAATAATCGCCATAATTGGACTTGGAGTAATTCTAGATAGCAAATTTGGAACAGGTAACCCCTGGTTTAATAAGAAAAAAGGAGATGGAGATCATGTTTCGTAAATACCTAATTTTCCCTGCATTAATTCTATTAATATTCTTTGCCCTTCCTTCTGCCAGTTTAGCAGCTAGTGACGGTGCTATCGTAAAGGTTGGTCAGGATATCTATGTTCAACCTGAGGAAAACTACGATGCCCTGGTAGGAATCGGCAGTGACATTAAAGTTGACGGTACTGCAAATACAGTTGTATCAATAGGCGGAAATATCGAAATTAATGGAGATATTCAAGACACTGTTGTAACAGTTGGTGGGGATGCTGTAGTAAATAAAGCAGTTTACGGTGACTTGGTAGTAGTCGGGGGCAGTGCTTCTTTAGGTAATGAAGCGGTAATCCACGGCGACTTGGTTATGGTTGGCGTAAAGCTCACTAAAGAGCCCGGTGCTCAAATTAAAGGTGCTCAAACGGAAATTAGTATTTCTGACTTCTTTGTTAATTTCCCTGAAAAGTTTGCATTTTTCGGTGTATCCTTAGCAACTGTATTTTTTGCTTTTAGCTTATTTGCTACAGTGCTTATGGCATTATTTGTACTTTTAATTGGCCTTCTTTTTCCTCAAGGCTTAGAGAAGTCGAAAATATATGCACTAGCTGAACCAGGCAAAGCATTTCTCTTTGGACTACTCTTAACTATTTTCTTCCTACCAATAAGCTTTATTTTATTAATTACCATAATAGGCATACCACTGCTTTTACTCTTCTGGTTAGTCTTTGGTGTTTTGGTTATTTGGGGATTAGCTGTAATTGCAGAAATAATTGGAGAAAAAGCAACCTCTCTAGTTGGCTATAAAGGAGATTCAGAGATTCTTAAGCTTATAGTAGGGATATTGTTAATTGCGTTGGTTATTCAGATTCCGGTTATTGGATGGGTAATCTTATTCTTTGCAAAGATAATGGCAATTGGGATTGCAGTAATCTCCCACTTAGGGTTCAGAAAAGAATAGCTAGAAAAACAGGAATTATTAACCACGGTCCCCTCCGGGGAACACGGATAAACACGGTATACAATAAATAACTAACGTAAAGGCTGAGGTAAAGAAAATCACCTCAGCCTTTACTAATACACTAACCACTAACCACTAGTCACTAGTCACTAGCCACTAGCCACTAGCCACTATTATCATATTAGATATTCAACCGCTTATAATCTCCCCATCCTATTTGTCCCGTAATTTTAATGCTATTCGCCTTTTGAAATTCCTTTACTGCCTTTTCAGTTCCATAGCCATAAATTCCGTCAGCCTTACCAGTTAAAAACCCTAATGCAATTAATCTTTCCTGGAGGGCTACTACATCAGAGCCTCTTGAACCTCTTATTAAGGTTCTTTGATTATAAGATAACCTTCCAAAAGGATTACCAACTATGATAACTTCTGTACCGTGCTTTACCCAAGGATAAAGCTGCTCCACATCCCGGTTATGCATTCTGATACAACCATGGCTGGCCATTCTGCCAATAGACCAAGGTTTATTTGTACCGTGAATCCCGTACTTCCCCCATGGAACATTAAGGCCCATCCAGCGAGTACCAAAACCTGTTCCCCAATTAACAGCTTTATGTACAACTTTAAAGCTACCTATGGGAGTGGGTGTCGAAGATCTTCCAATTGCAATGGGAAATACTTTAAATGGCTCATTATCATTGAGAACAATTAACTTCAACTTAAAGGTATCAATAATTATTATAACCTCACCTTGAGGTGGGTCTAATTTTGTTTTTTGGCTGACTGGTATTTCTTTATCTGCTAATCTAATCCATATATAATCACGAACAATACCATCAGGATTAAGGCCATTATCGATCTGGAAATTAATAACCGCCTGTTCTACTTCTCGATCATAAATACCATCAGCTTTACCCTGATAAAAACCAAGTTCTTTTAATCTTTCCTGTAATTCAACAATATCTGTGCCTGTAAGAGGAGTATCCTGCAGCCAGAGATTTCTCGTTTGTTCATAATCAGCTCCTTTAAATAAAGCCAAATTATCTGGCCAAGTAGCCCCAGTCAAAATAATCATTAAAAACATGACACAAATTAATGATAACATTTTTCCCTTCATTCTGTTCCACCCCTTGCATTTTCCTGATTTTATTGTCAACAAAAACAAATTATTTAATACAATTAAATTAGTTTTTGCTTAAATTAATACTGTAGACCTATGGATTTAGTAACTATAGGCTACATAATCCTTCCGAAAAACATGATATCCTTATATAAATAAACTATCTATCTTTTAAATAGGGGGGAATAGTAATGGGCCTGAACTATCCCGAATGGTATAAAGTTGAAAAACAAGCATCCGAAGTCCTTAAGAGTTTAACCGATTTTAAAGACATCAGTTTTTATATAAATAATCCTAATCCAAATATAAGGCGCCAAGCAATTCTAAGAATAAATAGTTTAAGGCCCCTTGAAGGGATAAATATCCTTGAACAAATATTAAATAACCCTTCAGAGGACCTTGTTAATAAAGAGTTAGCCGCCTGGACAATAAAAACGATCGGCCTTGAACATGATTTGGATTTATTTATTCCTAACTCGCTAGTAGATAAATACACAGGTGAAGAAGAATATCCTGAATTAATAAAGTTCACCCTCATTGAGCCAAAAACTCCAGATGGATTTTATCTAAATTCTTTTCCCCTTTATGAAAATAATGAAATCGAAGAGGATTATTTAATACGGGACCAAGAAGTGGATTTCCAAACAGATTTTAATTTGAAGCTGTGGTTTGATACCTGGAAATGTAATTTCCTCTCAACATTAGGGAGTGTACTAAAAAAATTCCCCATTATTCTATGGAACAAGCTACTAAATTTATTAGCACTACTGTGGTCGAGGGTTATCAAAAAATCTTACCATTGGGCAATAAATTCCCTACTCAATCTATATTACCAGCACAAAAACAGACTAAATCCCTTTGAGCTTTTAAAGAGCCTAGTATTTAGTCTCATATTTATCATTTTCACTCCCTTTCGACTAATTAGGAACAATAAATTCTTTACTTTTTTTTCCTTAGCTTTACTTTTTCTTTTCTTCACCTATACATCTAATGGAAATGAAATTGCCACCAATTTTCTAGGTCAAGATTTTAAAACCCTTAATCATGACTTACTGGTAAAAAGCAAAGAATTTACCTATACCTGCTATAATGAAGCAGCAAATGTCAATGTCTGGTTAAGTAAAATCAAAACCACTTCCGTTTGGGAAAATATAGAGGAGTATATCTTCTCAGCTATACGCTTAACAAAAGGAAGCTAGTTCAAGGAGGATAGCCATGACAGGAAAAAGAATTGATTTTTTCAAAGCTCTATTAATAGATTTAGAAGATACTTATAATGAACTCAATAAGGTTTCCGAAGACATTTCGGGAATCTCCTCAAAACATTTAGAACAATATAATTTTATTAACAAAGAAAATAGAAATAGTGAAGTTAATAAACTCAGAACTAATATTGAAAAAATTAAAGAATACAATAATCATATTACCGACGAGATTAATAGATGGTATATATTCACCAATGACCCCCAAGAGATTATAAAGCTCACTTTTCCCTTGAAATTTTATTTTAGACGTTTAAAACTCAGGAAAGAAATAGCTGTTACAAACAAACAAATATCCAAAATATTCATTGAAAACAGGCTAATAAAAGAAACCCTTAAAAAAATGGAAAGAATGATTGAAGCTAATACACTCGAGCAAATAAAAAATTCTGGTATGTATAAAGAATATGAAGCTTTGCTGCAAAAAAAAGAAGAACGCTTATCTGACTTGCGCTACTTATTACCTACTATCCCCTCTTTGCCAAAGGAATTAGATCTTAATAATATTAGTAATATTTATGTTAACCTTTAGTACCTCTAAAAAGCAAAAAAATAAGTCCTTGTCTCTCTAGTGATAGAGGGAACAAGGACTTATTACACTTTAGAAGTTATTCCTTTTCATTAAGTGGATCTGCAATTTCCTTTTCCACCTTATTCATTGCGCCTTTAAATTCTTTGATGCTTTTACCAACTGCTTTGCCAACTTCAGGCAGCTTGCCAGGTCCAAAAATGATCAGCGCAAGAGCAAGTATTAGCATTAATTCTGGCATGCCAACATTTGGCAGTAGTCCAAACACAGTATAACCTCCCTTATAGACACAAGCTCCAACTAAACTTCAGAAAAACCACCTGAAGTAAGTTTCCTTTACCCGATGACTAACCACCACTAAGAGTCCCTGATAAGTGGTGCTAAGTCCCTGGATAAGTCAACTAAACTTCAGGAAACTTCACCTGAAGTAAGTTTCCTTTATAAATTCCACTGCTGCTTGATATGACCTAACAGGTTATTAGTATCAACATCATCATGACACTGGATACAATCCATTTTACCCCGAGTATTTTCTAAAGTTCCGCCTTTACCGTGGCAGGTCATGCATTCGCCAACTGATTCAGCATTTTTTAATACGGGAGTAAACATTTTATTATGATAAGCATTTAACATTTGTACTGTCTTGGCTGAAACATCAGCAGTAAGCCTGCCGCAGCGTTCACTCCGTTCTTTTCCTTCAGCTCTATATTTGGAAACACTACACCACTCGCTAACGGAAGCATGGCAAAGTACAGATCCACAAGAGCTAGTGACAATCTTTCCTTCAACCTTACCTGCTTTACCGGCAGGGGGCATATACTCAGGGAATGGGAAGGCGATATACCACTTATATAATTCGTCAATAAGTGTATTGGCATCTTTACCAACTACAAGGTTAATTGCTGTTGAGGCACCGATTAAAGATCCGCATAAGGTTCCCCAACTTGCTCCCCCTGTTCCGCCCCACTTCATCATTTCAGATGGTATGTTAGTATAAGGATGGCCGACCTTTTCCTTTAATTGGGACACAATAGCATCAAAAGCCCCGTAAGCGCACTGATTGCTCATATATCCCCAGTAACCCAACTCCTTGGCCTTTTCCACATCTAATTGCACATATGGCAATGGCCAGGATTGTACTTCAACCTCAGTTGCTGCTCTAACTGTGTTTAAATTAAAAGCCCCTAGAACACCACCACCAACAGCAATAGTTCCTGCTGCAATGGCTCCATTTGTCAGAAAACTTCTTCTGGAAATTGTGTTGTATTGATCATTCATGATAAGAACCTCCTCTTAAATTTAATTAGATCTTTTTTTAAAGGGAATGTTGTTGCACGATTTTTTCCTTAACCACCTCCAAATATAAGTAGTATTTAATTTAAAGAACAAAAGTTTACTAGCTAACATCACTACCTAAATACTGATTCAATCGTTTAGTTACAGCCTCTTTAAGCAACGGAATAGACTTTTGTACACTTTCTGATAATTCCATACCCCAGGAAATATCCTCCATCTGGATCCCCATAACTACTATCTCTATCTCTATATCTAAGAGATGTAAAGCTAGTAGGAGTTCTTTTACACCGACGTCATGGATAGATACCTGTGGTGAGAATCCATCTAGGATTTTCCCCTCCCAGCAAAAAATACTTCCCGGCTCTTTTCCAACATCTAATGCATCAATTACCAGTAAACAGCTATGCCCTTCTATATAAGCTAAAAGGTCAAGCCCCAAGGTTCCTCCGTCTAAAAACGTAACATCGGAACTCTTATAGCTTTCCTCCAACTCCTTGACAACAAAAGGTCCTAATCCATCATCTTTTAATAAGATATTTCCAACGCCAAGTACCAAGACCTTTTTCTGCAGGTCTTTCACCTCCCGCAAGTGCTTAAACTAGAAGCTTAAATTTGAATCAACTTTTCCCCTTTAGGACTAACCACATGTACAGCACAAGCCAGACAAGGGTCAAAAGATCTGATTACCCGTACTACATTTGTAGGATTATTTTCATCAACCGGAATTCCTATTAAAGCCTGTTCTAGAGGACCCCGTACGCCTTTATCATCACGAGGGGAAGCATTCCAGGTTGTTGGAACTACCATTTGATAATTCTTAACTTTTTTATCCTCAATCTCAACCCAATGACCTAAAGCACCCCTAGGCGCTTCATTAAGACCCGCACCTTTACCTGCTTGTGGCGGCTCCCAAGAATCAGTATCATGAATTTTGGTTCTTCCTAGATCGCTGGATTTACCTTCTTCTAATAACTCTTCTAATTCCTTGACCCATTTAAACATTTGATCTGCCACAAGCATAGTTTCCTGGGCTCTTGCCAAGTGACGAGCTACAGCACCCGGCTTAATCCCGTACTCCTCTGTTAATTTTACATATGGCTCATAGCCAGCAACAATCATTCTCGCCAATGGACCAACTTCAGTTGCGAGACCTTTATACCTCGGAGCTTTAATAAAGGTATATGCACCAGACTTATCAAGGTTAACATCAGTAGCACCTTCCCAAGGATGGGCTGGGCTTGCATTTCTATACCAGGCACTAGTTACTGCTTCAGTAATATGTGCTTCATTAAAGGTTTCAATTTGACCATTACTTACAAAACCACCCTTATAAAGCTTATTTTTGCCGGAGTCATCTAAATCAAATGCTCCATAAGACAAATAGTTTCCTGGCCCTTTTCCAATCCCTGCTTTTGCTAAAGGAAGCAAAGGCCCTGTTGCAAAATAAACAACATCAGGTATATAAACGGTTTTGATAAAATGGACTACTTCAGCTAACAGCTGTCTAAACTGGTTTATATTTTCATCGGTAGGATAAACTGTTACACCGCCCACAATAATACTGGACTGGTGAGGCTGCTTGCCGCCAAGAATAGCGGACATTTGTTTAGCCTTAGCTTGAACATGGAGTGCTTGAAGATAATGGGATAAGGCTGTAATAACAGTATCAGGATCCTTAACTGAAAAATCATCAGGCACATATCGAGGCGTCAAGGGTGCTGTATCTCCACCTTCAACCAGCTTCATGATTTTAGCTTTAACACCTAAGAGATTTTGGTCATTTCCTTGATAGTCTTTGACTGCCAATACATCTAGATAATCCAAAGCAGAAAGATGGTAAAAGTGTAATGGATGATCGTGCAGCCACAATGCACCAACCATAAGATTTCTAATAACTCGTGCAGCTGAAGGAATAACAGCACCATGGGCAGTTTCTACAGCCATGGCTGATGTCCAACCGTGGGAAGCCATACAAACTCCACATATTCTTTCGGTAATATATATGGCATCTCTAGGGTCCTTACCCTGAATAATTTGCTCTAATCCCCTAAACATAGTTCCTTTAGTCCAAGCATCAACAACCACACCATTTTCAACAATAACTTCAACTCTAAGGTGTCCCTCAATCCTAGTGACAGGGTCGATTACTATTCTTTTGCTCATCTACTTTACCTCCTCGGGATTAGCAAATAATGGTGAGAATTCTTCATAAAATTTCGGTTGACTGCAGCCAGAGCATGGAGAACCCACAGCACCACAATAGCTAACACCATCATTCCACCAATAACTGGAGCAATTAGTAAAGGTTTCTTGACCTTTGCAACCTTTATTATATAAGCACCAATCACTGGTTTTAGGATCATTCCAATCAGATAAAAGTTCTCCCCGTTCATAGTGGAGCCTGCGATGGCAGCTATCATGCAGGGCATAGCGGTAATATGCTACAGGACGACCATCTTTGTCTAAACGAGGTAGTTCATTGTGACCTAAGTAGTAAAGTATTGTACTTATCAATCTATCAGGTTTAACAGGACAGCTTGGCAGATTTAGCACCTGTGTATCGTTTAAAACATCCTTGGCACCCACTGCTCCTGTTTTTCCGGCTCTGGGTATACCTCCGTAGCAGGCACAAGAACCCGCAGCAATTACTAGATCTGCATTTGCCGCAGCCTTTTTAAACAATTCCCCAAATGGCTGACCTTCTACCATACAGAAACGTGGGTCACCAGTAGGAATTGAGCCTTCAAGTACTAAAAGATAATTCCCCTCTTCTACACAATCTTCCCAACTCTGAACAGCTTGTTCTCCCGCTGCTGCCATAATGGTAGGATGGAATCTTACTGATAATAATTCCAATAAAAGTTTTTCCGGTCCTGGATTAATGGAAGATAAAAGGGAAGAACTACACCCGGTACATCCTTGCCCCTGCATCCAGATTACCGGCTTTTTCATTAACTTTGCTGCTGCTGCATCAGCCATTTTAGGTGCAAAGCTTACATCAAGACCAAAAGCCACGCAACTCAAGCTGCACAGTTTTAAGAAATCCCGCCTTGATACTCCACGACTTTCAAGACGTGCATACCCTTTTTCGGCTGAATCTTCTAAGGTTTTTTTCACTTTTTAGACCTCCTTTTTCCTCGATTTTAGTAGTACTCATAATCTGTAAATCGGCAAACTTATATTTATTACATATAAATATTATTTATATTCTATATTAAAAGCACATCTCCTTCCTTTTTATGGTATATGACTTTGTTATGCCCATAAGCAATTCTTATGTGCATTTTAGTACATACATAAAGGTTTAGAATAAACCCAGTTAATTTCACGCAATATAAATAGAACAGCAAGAAATTACTAGTCAATTCTAGCATTATTAGGAAATTCAATGTATAATAAAACACATCATTATGTAGAAGGGAGTAAGAAAATGGCATTAATAAATGAAAACTATCTCAAACTACAAGGAAGTTATTTATTTGCAGAAATAGGGAGAAGGGTAACCGAATATAAAAATAAGAACCCTGAGGCGAATATCATTCGCTTAGGTATTGGTGATGTGACTAAACCACTAGCCCCTGCAATTATTAAAAATCTCCATGCAGCTGTAGATGAAATGGGCCAGGCTGAAACTTTCCGTGGGTATGGTCCAGAACAAGGCTATGAATTTTTAATTCAAACTATTATTAAGCACGATTATCTACCTAGAGGTGTTAAAATTGAAATTGATGAGGTTTTTGTAAGTGATGGTACAAAAAGTGATACAGGAAACTTCCAGGAAATATTTGGAATAGACAATGTAGTAGCTATCACCGATCCTGTTTATCCCGTTTATTTAGATAGTAATGTTATGGCAGGCCGAACTGGTTCTTCAGAGAACGGTAAATTTTCTAAGTTGGTTTACATGCCTTGTAACGCTGAAAACAATTTTGTTCCAGAGCTTCCCAAGGAAAAAGTTGATATGATCTATCTCTGTGTACCAAATAACCCAACCGGTACAACTTTACCAAAAACCGAGCTTGAAAAATGGGTTAAATACGCACAAGAAAATAAGGCTATCATTCTCTTTGATGCCGCTTATGAAGGTTTTATCCAAGAAAAAGATATACCCCACAGCATTTATGAAATTGAAGGGGCCAAAGATGTAGCTATTGAGTTTCGGTCTTTTTCAAAAACAGCAGGCTTTACTGGTACCCGTTGTGCCTATACAGTAGTTCCTAAAACTGTTATGGGTTATACAACTACGGGGGAAAGCCATGCCTTAAATAGTCTTTGGAATAGACGACAAACTACGAAGTTTAACGGTGTTCCTTACATAATCCAAAAAGCTGCTGAAGCCGTATATTCTCCAGAAGGTCAGCAGCAAATCAAAGAAACTATTGATTATTACATGGCAAATGCGAAAATAATTAGAGAAGGCCTAGAAAGTATTGGTCTACAGGTATTTGGGGGTATAAACGCACCTTATATCTGGCTAAAAACGCCAAACAATATGGACTCTTGGGAGTTTTTTGATAAGCTTCTTAAGGAAGTCAATATCGTCGGTACACCTGGAACAGGCTTTGGCCCATCCGGTGCCGGTTACTTCCGTCTAACTGCCTTTGGAACCCGGGAGAATACAGAACAAGCCATCGCTAGAATAAAGAATGACCTTAAATTGTAAGTTCATAAAAGTAAAAGGAATGGGGACACACCTCCTAACAGGAAGCAGGATGCAGGAGACAAGGTGCAGGATAAAAATTATTCATGCCTCTTGCTTCTTGTTTCTTGCCTCTTGAATGTGGAATGTCCCCAACTAAAAACCGACAAAAAAGACCTGCATCTTTAAATCTCGCAGGTCTTTTTAATATCTTTTTCTTTATCGGCGACACGATGACACGGTAGCACGTCATGTAAGCTAGACATACATGTTGACACGTCTTTAATGCTCATTCTTCCTCCAACGGCTTATCCTGAACTTTTTGAGAAAAATACTTACACTTAGGACACCTGACCTCACTTCTATCACAAGTGGTGAGGGTTTTTTCAAATTGGTGCTCACAAGAGGAACAAATGAACTGTTTTTTCTCAGGAATACAAAAATTACCGCCCTCGATTTTTATGGCCTTTCCTTCAATTATCGCTTGGGCTAGCTTACTCCTAGCACTCATAAGGATTCTTTGAAAGGTAGGGCGGGAAACCTGCATTTTTTCGGCACAATCAGCCTGTTCTAGACCCTCTCTATCCTTTAAACGTATAGCTTCGATTTCTTCGATGTGTAAAACTAATTCCTGTAATTGATGCTTGGGAATTCCTGCAGGCTTAAAGTAAGTAAATTCAGGTTTAAACTCAACTCTACGGCATTTAGGAGGTCTTGGCACACCCACCACTCCTTTCTAGCAAGAAATACTTTTATTTTATTCTAACAAATTTAGTGACGAATTTATAGTTTTTGTACTAAACCAGCTACTAGTTTTTTCTTTATGCAATAATAAATGCACCATAAAAAAGAGAGCCTATAATCACATATACAGGATGCATCTTCCATCTTTCCAAAAATAAAAAGCTAAGAACAATAATTATTATAGTATGAACGGAGCCTATAGATACCCAGGACTTAAAGAAAAACTCATAAGCTAAGACGCCTAAAAGAATAGCTATTGTCGGCCGTATTAAGCCAGTCATTACTTTTACCCTGGGCGAATCTTTGAACTTATTCAATAACCCAAGTAAAAATAACATTGCCAATAGAGAGGGCGCTATCAGTGCAAATAAGGCAACTATTACACCTATTACTCCCCCCACCTGAAATGCTACATAACCAGCGATTTTAGTTGCAATTGGTCCTGGTAAGGAATTGGCAATAGCTAATAATTCTGCAAATTTTTCTAATGTTACCCATCCATATGTATTTACTACTTCATTTCTAATTAGTGGTATAAAGGCTGGTCCTCCACCATATCCGACTATCGCTGGAATAAAAAAAGCTAAAAAAATCTGCCAATAAATTAACATTATTTCTCCATCTCCTTTTCAGTAACAACTTTTACTTTTCCACCTAAAAGACCATATAGTAAAAGCGCACCAATTATAAATCCAGGATGAATATTCATGAATTGATAGGAGATTAAGCTAAGAATACTTAAGGTAAGTGTAACAATCCAGCCAAAATCAAATTTAGCTTTTTTTGCGAAGGAATACGCCAGTGAAAATAGCATAACCCCAACAACAGGTGCAACGGCCTGCGTCATACCCTTTATAATTGGTGAGTCTTGAAATCGGGATAAGGTACCTATTAAACCTATCATTATTAATACAGTTGGCAAAACTGTTGCTAATACAGCATTTAATAGCCCAATAACCCCACCAACTCTATATCCAATATAACCTCCCATTTTTGTAATTATAGGACCCGGCAAACTATTTCCCAAGGCTAAAACATCACTAAACTCTTCATCTGTCATCCATTTGTATTTTTTAACAACCTCAGCATGAACTAAAGGAATTGATGATGGTCCGCCTCCATAACCTAGCATTCCCGCACGAAAAAAGCCAAGGAAAATATCCTTTTGTAGATTTAAATTCACACTTCTCCACCTCATCTAAAAGTTATGTACTATTTTTAATTAAGAAATTTCAAATTAATCCTTTTCATAACTAAATATAGATTTACAGTTCTATTTTTGTTAATGTATTTACTATTTTACTTCCCATTTGTAAAATAGTCTATTTTTTTATTATTTTTTTGTATTTCTAAAAAAAATGAGTTGCAAGGTTATATCATTCCTTACAACTCATTTTATACCTTAAGTTAATAGCCACTTACTATAATAAGGGCGTAGATTTTTCATATTTAATGGTTATCGCCCTAATAGGGCGATAACCATTAAGAAAAAAAAAGGGGGGGGGTAGGTGAAAGCGATAATTGCATCCTTCACTAAAACACGTTCTGCCTTTCCTAATTAAAACGAATTATTGTAAATGATCTTAATATCATCCACGGAAAGCTTGCGAACCGCTCTAGAAAGAAGCCTTTGCTCCGCATGTGCATCTATTGCCCATTGGTCCACTCTAGATTTATCTGTTATGTTAAGGTCTGTCAGAGTAGTCGGCAGATTCAATTTTTTCAGCAAATCCTCAAGAGCTATCAAAGATAATTCCGCTGCTTCTCTTGTTGTCAAACCTTCTATCCGTTCTCCCATGGCTTCAGCCATTAAAGCGAACTTCTCCTGTCGAGCCAGCATAATGTACTCAAAGCAAGGAAGAATTATACAGGTTAAACTTGGTCCGTGGGGAACATGGTATTCGCCGCCTATTGGATAAGCCAAAGCATGAACTATGCTGGTACCGGAATTATTTAATACTAAACCGGCCATTACAGACCCTAGCGCCATATTGTAACGGGCTTCAAGGTCGTCACCATCAGCAAAAGCAGGTCCAAGCCATTTAGTCATAAGGCTGATAGCCTTAAGGGCTAGGCAGTCAGTAACAGGGTTGGCGTTTTTAGATACAAAAGGTTCAACTGCATGAATTAAAGCGTCAATCCCTGCATTAGCGGTAACAACCTGTGGGCAACTGACTGTTAATAATGGGTCAATTATAGCTACATTAGGCAGAAGAGCTGAAGAAGCCACTGCTTTTTTTACCTGTGCTTCTTCATCAAGGAAAATAGCATGTTTTGTTACCTCAGCTCCAGTCCCCGAGGTAGTAGGAATCATAATTGTAGGTATTCCACGGTTGGGGACTTTCTCTCTACCGAAGTAATCGCGAACCTTTAAGGGATTAGTCAAAAGTGCAGAGGCCATTTTGGCAACATCCAGCACACTGCCTCCGCCCATACCAATAATTACATCCGCTTTCATACCCTTAGCAATTTCAGCTACCGCTTCTGGTATATGGGTAGCAGGTTCTGGGGTATTTCTGCCTTGAATGTTTACTTCTACCTCAATTGATTCTGCTTTTAATAAGGCTGCCACTTTTTCCACATATCCAGCTTTTTGGACATTGGGCCCTGTCAACAATAATACTCGACTCGCACCTAGTTTTTTTGCCTGCTTACCAACCTGACTTAATGTGTCCATTCCAAAAATAATTGATGGTGTAGTAAAATTGATATTTTGAAACATTGTTTTCTCTCCTTTGTATAAAAATATTTTGTCATTATTTGATTTCTATCCCAGCCCATTCTTCATAACATTTAACTACAGAGCAAACATCTTCATCAGAAAAACCTTTCGCCACTGCAATTTGAATCATCTCTTTTACAGCGGACATTACTGGAACAGGAACCTGCAATTCCTTAGCTAGATCAGAAGCTAATGCCAGGTCTTTTGCCAACATAGCGGTACCAAATGCAGGCTTATAATCCCGTTTTACAATTTTGGGTATCTTAGTCTCAGCCATTCCACTACGGGCACCACCGCCACCTACGACCTGAAGAAATATTTCGGGGTCAATTCCCGCTTTATATATCAAGGTCAGAGCCTCTGAAACTGCTAAGAGATTAATAGCCAACATAACGTTGTTACCCAGCTTGGTATAGGATCCTTTACCGCTTTCGCCCATATAAAATGCTTGTTTACCCATTACTGTAAAGAGAGGCATACAGCGTTCAAAAACATCTTTATTGCCTCCTACCATAAAGGTGAGTTTAGCCTCTATGGCCTGAACTCCACTGCCAGTAACAGGTGCATCCAGCATTTCTACACCGGCTTTAGCCGTTTCAGCGGCTAGTCGGATGCTGGTTTTAGGAGAAATGGTACTACTGTTGATGATCACAAATCCAGGTTTAGCACCCTCTAAAATCCCATTCTGCCCAAAGATGACTTCTTCAACTTCCGCATCAGCCTTGACCATTATTATTACAGCCTCGCTCTCACGGGCCAATTCACCAGGTGATCCCACAAGTTTAGCTCCAATTCCTACTAAGGGCTGTGCTTTACTCATAGTCCTATTGAAAATAATCACTTCATATCCTGCTTTTAGCAAATGGCTTGCCATGGGCAAACCCATTATTCCTAAACCAATAAAACCTATCTTCTTCAAAGTATCTCACCTCATAATAATAATTTAACCGGATTAGGCTGTAGTTAAGGTATTACTATTACCTCTACCTCTCTTTTGAAGATAATACACGAATGCAATAATAACTATGGATAAAATATCTGTTGCTGGCTCAGGAATGCACATCGCAAGCCCAGCAATTATCAATAAGAAACGTTCAATTTTTCCCATATTGCGCAGGAAGTAGCCCTGCACACCTGCAGCAAGTACAGGTATCCCTACAAGAAGTCCACCGACAAAATAAAACGTTTCCCAAATAGAGCCACCTTTTAATAAAATTTCTGGCGAGTAAATAAATGTAAAGGGTAAAATAAAGAGAAAGGCACTGTATTTAACTCCAGCAAAACCGGTCTTCATAGGATCAGCCCCCGCAATCGAAGCGGCAGCAAAAGCCGAAACACAGACAGGCGGTGTTACGTTAGAGACGGCGGAGAACCAAAATGCTACAACATGAGCGATGACTGGACTAACTCCATATTTAACCAAACCAGGTACTACGATCATAGAGAGTATGATATAAGTAGCCGTCTGAGTGGCTCCCATACCAATTAAAGCCCCTACAATAGCAGTTAGAATAATACTGATAAAGAGATAACCACCTGAAAGGGAAACAACCAAATAGCCAAATTTTGCACCCAGTCCTGCCAGAACGATACCTCCCATGATGATACCTAGCATACCGATAGAGGCACCTACGGACACGTTATTCTTACCACCAAGTTCTAGAGCATCAAGAATGTCCTTAGGGCTCATTCTTGTTTCTTTTCTGGCCCAACTCAATACAATGCAGGTTATAATGGCCCAAAAAGCGGCTAGTGAGGGGGAGAAGCCCATTACCAAGAAGACTACAATTAAGATTAGTGGAACGATAAAGAACCAACCCTCTTTTAGCGTATCACTAAACTTTGGTATTTCATCATCAGGTAAACCGCCGAGATCATATTTTTTAGCTTCGAAATGTACAGCACAGCCCACCCAATAAAAATACAACATAGCTGGTATAACGTTCATTAAGGCAATCTGAGCATAGGGTGTTTCTGTCAACGTAGCAAGAAGGAATGCACCTGCCCCCATAACAGGAGGAAGAAACTGCCCGCCCGTAGAGGCGGCTGCCTCAATGGCGCCAGCCACATGAGGTCTAAAACCAACTCTTTTCATCATTGGAATAGTAAATGCTCCCGTAGACACAACGTTTGCTACCGAGCTACCGCTAATTGAGCCAAATAGAGCGCTTGCTATAACGGCTACTTTGGCAGGTCCACCAGCCCAACCACGGGTCACTGAAAGCGCTAGCTTTATAAAGAACATTCCAGCCCCAGATTTTTCAAAGAAGGCCCCTAGTACTACGAAAGGTAAAACATACTGAGCAAAAGTATGGGTTATTACCCCAAATATCGCTTCCATAGAGGAATACGTAAATTCGATTATCCTGGCAACACTGAACCCTTTATGGGCAAGGGTGCCTGGTAAGTAAGGACCAAAATAAAGCTGCAAGAAAAATAGCAAACCGACTATTACTAAGGTATTGCCCAAAACCCTCCTGGTAGCTTCAAAAAGGAGAATAATTGCAACCGAACCAAAGAAAATATCAAAATTGTTTGGCATGCCAATCCTTGTGGCATAATTACGGAACTCTAATATCCAGTAACCAAAGGAGGCAATAGTTAAAAGCAGAAATACAATATCATATACAGGAACCTTGTTACCTCCGCCTTTGCCCCGAACTAATGGGTAAAGCATAAAACAAAGTAAGAGGTTAAACATCAAATACATTCCTCGACTAACCTGGGTAGGTACTATTCCAATTCCTGCGGAATATAGGAACAGGAGAGAAAAGGCAATTGCACTCCAGCGGAATGCCTTTTTCCATCCTCCCTCCAAGTTTCTTAGTTTCATTTGCACTACACTCCTTCGTCACTTTTGTAGTAGGAGGGGATGTCACTAATGCGGCATCCCCTTTTTAAGTTTATTTTGTTATACCATTTTTATCGAAATAAGCTTTTGCCCCAGGATGTATGGGTGCGCCCAGACTTTCAAAGTTCTTGGAGTCAGGAGTCATTTCAGCCCAAAGCTTATACCCCTCTACAAGAGTAGGCCTATTTGCCGGATCCAAAGCTACCTCCAATATTTGTTCTACTATGTCCGCTGGTACATTCTTGTTAGCAATCCAGTACACAGAAAAATACGGCATCTGAACATCCTCAGTCATACCTTTATAGGTTTCCTTCGGTAGTTTAGATCTATAATAAAAAGGCGATGCCTTCTCTAAAACATCCATTTCTTCGTCGGAAAAGTAAAGAATCTCAATTTCAGCTGTTTCTGCAAGCTCAGTTACAGCTCCTGAAGGTGCACCACTCTGACCAACTGCTGCAACCCTTTTCTCCTTCAACGCATAAGCTGCGTCAGCAAAAGATAAGAATTCCTGTTGTGCATCTATATTCAGGGCTTTAAATATTAGATCTGAATTATACTGAGCACCGGAACCTGCAGGACCTACAGCTACTTTCTTGCCTGCCAAATCTTTAACAGATTTAATACCCGATCCTTTTAAAACAACGAAATAATGGGGGCTTTCATAAGCTTTAACAACGCCGGTAACCGTTTTACCTAGGTCACCTTTACCTTCGTATGTACCCTTTGCATTCCAAATTTCCCAAACTAACGAGCCATAGGTTAAACCAAAATCTAGTTCACCCTGGGCAACTCCGGTGGCATTAGCTACAGAAGCTGCAGTAGAGACGTTAGTTACATTAATTGTTGGGATTTTCTCGTTTAGAAATGGGGCCAATACACCAATCATATAAAAGTAGACTCCGCCTGGAGAACTACCGCCAAAGGAAATTTGTTTAATTTCTGTTGGAGCAACAGGAGCAGCAGGAGCAGATGAAGCCGGAGGGGCTTCCTTCTTCACGTCTATATCAGGTGCTCCGCAGCCTACAAAGCTCAGGACCAGTAGAATACATAATGTAATTATCGAAAATCTTTTTAACATTTTTTTCCTCCTTTGATTTTGGTAATTTTTAAAAACTTTTAATAATAAATTTGACACATTACATTGGTTTACTTTAAAGGTTTTAGTTAGTCCTCACCTACCTTTGTTATTTCTCTTTGTTCTCCCCTGAAAACTTTTTCTTAATACTTTGTGTATTCACTATTTTCAGACTTTTAACCTCACACCTCCCTTTAGTTAAAGAAAATCCAGCTTAAAAAGCCCTTCATTAGTGGACAATCCATCCTTTAGTGCTAGATTGTCCACAAGAATCCTAATCCGGATATTTCAAGCTGAATACTGACCAAATAATCTTCTAATCACCAAAAATATTTCTTTTGATTTCAAGCAAATGCTTCCGGGTAAGTTTTTCCGCCAAAGTTGGGTTGCGTTCTTGGATAGAGTCAAGTATTTCTTGGTGTTCTGTTTTATACTTATCAACGCGACCCTCCTTTTGCAAACTTTTCACCTTCATGTTACCCCAGAGTTTTCCTAGTCGCTCACTGTTAATATTCTCCTCAAACTTATACAAGACTTCGTTATTAGCAGCTTTAGCTATTAAAAGATGGAACTTCCTGTCCAGTTCCTCAAACTTGTCTACCTGGGTATTATCAAGATGCTTTGCTTCCTCAATAACTTTTGTCATCTCCTGAACATCTTCAATTGTTGCCCGTTGAGCTGCTAGATTAGAAAGCTTGGGTTCTATTATTAATCTTGCCTCAAAAAGCTCTGTAGGGCTGATGTTACTCCCTAGTTCTTCTCCAAGGATATTATTGTCATTCGGAGTTTGTTTACTAACAAAGGTCCCCAGACCTGTTTTAACTTCAATTAAGCCCAATATTTCTAGAGATGTTAAAGACTCTCTCACTGTCGATCTGCTAGCGCTAAACTGAGTGGAAAGCTCTCTTTCTGAAGGTAGACGATCGCCTACCTTTAATGCTCCCTCACTTATGAGCGACTTGATCTGTTCTGCTATCTGCACATACATTTTCTGATTTTTTACTGGCTTAAACATTTCTTGTCTCCCCGCCTGGTATTGGGTGGTCCGGCCACCCAGCAACTCTACCATTTATTTTATTATAAAATAGCCCTGTTACCTTGTAAATGTACGAATACTCCCGTTTTATTGAATTATCTGGCTCTTACTTGATTTTAGAGCCATATCCCCCCTTTTCCTTCATTTTAATTGATTTATTAATACCTCTTTGCTGGAAAATATCACAACAGCATTTTACCTTAAAATAATCACCTGAGGTAGTTTGAATAAAAATAAGCTACAAGGTTAGATTATTCCTTGCAACTTATTTAAAGGTTATTATACATAACCTAGGTTTCAACAGAAGAACCCTGATTTTCGTAAAACCATTTAGTTTCTCCATCTTCATCATCATAGAAATACATAAGTCTACATTTGTCCATTCCTCTACCGGTAATTATTACCTCCTTTTGCTTTTCAGTAGTATCAATCTCTACTTTTTCTCCTACTTTGTATTTATATTTCATTTTCTTCCCTCCCATATTCCTTTTTTATTAATTATTATAGATGATTCCCCTGCTGAAAGCAGTACAATTAATTCCCACCACTTCAATAGATGGTAAATTAAGGAATATTGTTCTTTTAAAATTTCATCTGGCTGTATAAATGATTTAATAATTGGGTTTGCACCTGATATTATTCACTCTTTTCAGCCCTTTCTTCGTTAAATAGTGACAGGTATCCCTTGGTTGGATTTAAGCAATTTTTTTAATTTCTCT
>JUEF01000117.1 GCA_000802045.1 Peptococcaceae bacterium BICA1-8 | reverse complement strand
GACACACGCCCCTCAAACGTGCCTGTCTGCCAGTTCCAGCACTCTCGCATATTTTTGTTCGCAAAGAATATCTTAACACCGACTAAACAATTAGTCAAGATGAGGAGAGCAGGATAAATTTTCCTAGTCCTTCTGTTAAATGTTTTACTGACTTTTTCGGTTTCTTTTGCCCTTCTTCTCTTCCATAACATTCAACTGCTCTTGGGGTTTTTTTGCTCTTCTGACAATTAATAAATAATATAATCCTGCAGCAATTAAAGCATAATTAGGTATTAAAAAAGTCCAATTAATAGTTTCCCCTTCTAGCAGGTTTTCTCCTATGCTACTTAAGACAACGCCAAACATCATCCCTAGAAAAATACTCCACCTCATTCGACTACTCATCTAACCTTCTCCAATCTCTCATTAGTGGTTAAACCAGGGATGCGGCCTCTTTTAGCCACTGGCTTACCGTCAATTTCTTTTAAATCCATAGTCATATCGATAGCCCTAGCCCCAGATATATAACTTCCTACTCCGAAGGCATCTGCTCCAGCTTCTTTTAATAGTTTAATTTTATCGGGGTCTAATCCGCCGGAAACAAATATTTGTACATGGTTTGATCCGGCCATATCCAAGCGAGCCCTTATTTCCTTTACTAGTCCCGGTGTTACGCCGCCACGCTCGCTAGGTGTATCTAATCTAATTCCCTGAAGTTTCTCACCTAAAGCTGCTGCTACCCTTAGGGTTTCTTCTGCTTCATCCTTAAAGGTATCAACTAATACAAGACGTACAGCATCAGGAGGCATTATCCTATCATAGGTCTGGGCAACTTCAACGGTATCACCAACAATCAAAAAGACAGCATGAGGGACAGTACCTTTTGGTTCTTTGCCCGCTAATTTAGCACCTAAAATACAGCTAGCGCCATCTATACCTCCGACTAGTGCTGAACGTTCCATAACGGGTGCAACAGAGGGATGAACATGCCGGGCACCAAAAACTAAAGCTTGTCTATCTCCAACTGCCTTTTTAATCTCTCTAGCTGCTGTAGCCCAGCCGCATGAGCTAGCAAGAATACCTAATATGGCTGTCTCATAAATGCCAAATTCCCCATAACTACCTTTTATACGCATGATGACTTCTTTTCGGTCGAACTGAGCTCCTTCAGGTAGAGACCAAACATCCACTCCGGTATCTGCAAAAAGATTCAAAATTTCTGGTAATCCACAAAATACTCCGGCTCCCCGAGAAAAAATTTCCGCAGTTACCTGTGTATTTTCTTTATTTAATTCTTTTAATATCTCATGGGTTTTAACAAAATAAACATCTGTTGTAGCCCCATTGATAATCTCTTCGTGGCTAGCTGAAAATAATACTCTATCTTTCTGTATTGTTAAATCAGCCACTTGTTTTAAAGTTAATATCTTTTTCCCCGACATCTCTATTTCCTCCCATTTGAAGCTCACATAAATTAAGTTTAAGGAATAATTATTTTTTTATATAATATTTTTACTTAATACCTTTAAAATATCAGAATTATTCATTAAACTCAAATTCTTTTTATTAATATCTTAATTTTTCCCGCCGTATAAGCCCTGATATGTTTTAAAATCTACAATTACCTTATAAACATAATTACGAGTTTCTTTAAAAGGAATACTTTCTAGGTCATCTATACTGCCCGACCAGGTGCCTTGATTGAGCCATTTTTTCACATTAGTTTCTCCACCATTATAAGCTGCAAGGGCTGCAATCATATTACCATTAAACTGTTTCAATAAATACTTTAAGTACCAAGTACCAATATTGATATTATGTTTAGGCTCGTAGAGCAGATCAGCATTAAAGTCTTTATAATTCAATTCTTTGGCAATCCACTGGCCAGTGTCTGGTAGAATCTGCATCAAACCTCTGGCATCTTTGGAAGATAGTGCTTTTTCATTAAATTTACTCTCTACTTTTATAACGGCAAGAATCAGCCGAGCATCAATTTCATGTTTTAGACTAGCCTCTTCGATTATCGCTTTGTGAGGGAAAGGGTAAAATAATTTCAAAAACCAGGTACTATTAATAATGCCAACAAAAGCCAGGATAATAATTATAAAGATGATTACAATTTTGAACAAGCAACCTAACCTAAAAATTGTCCTTTACCTCCATTACATAAATCGTTAATCCATATTATGTTGGACCTCATGCTTACACTCTGTTTCTAAGACTTGTCGCCAAATTTCTTTAATCTGATGTATGGTGTGGGTTAAATCCTGGTTATTGTCTATTACCCGTGAAGCATATTTTAGTTTTTCCTCCATAGGCATTTGGGATTCAAGTCTTTTTAGGGCAGCTCCCTTGGGAATATTATCTCTTGCTATCAGCCTTTTTATCTGCAATTCCTCTTCAACAGAAATAACCCAAACTTCATCCACCATCTTGTCAATCCCAGCTTCAATTAATAAAGGAGCATCTACTACTATCAGAGGTGCCAATCCTTCTTCTTTATATTGAGCAATTAATAATTTTGTTTTTTTTATAACTTCTGGATGGACAATTTCATTTAGTATTTGCCTTTTCTCAGGATCACTAAATACTATTTCTGCCAGTTTCTTTCTATTAATAGTTTTATCGTCATTGAAGGCTTGGCTACCAAAATACCGCCAAATTTTTCGCCAGGCTTCTTCACCTGGTTCTACAACCTGACGGGATAAAATATCGGCATCTATAATTACTGCACCCATTTTTCTTAGATAATCCGATATTGTGCTCTTACCGCTGGCAATACCACCTGTTAACCCTATGACAAGCATATCATTCACCTACATATTTTGGGCAGACACGCAGGTCTGCCCCTACTATTATTATAATATCTTTATCGCACCCAAACACATAATAATTACCCCAGGCAGTAATCCTAAGTTACCAAGAAGCCTATTAATTGCTACTTGACTGCCTAAATACAAGCCTAATGAAACTAGACAAAATTTTGCAACCCCTGCAGCAATAGGTGTTAAAAACGGACTAAAGCCCATCATGGCCGCACCTAATCCTGCACCTAATGCATCCATAGCCAGAGCAAATCCTAAAAAAACAGCCTCATTGACACTAATCTCTCCAGATTGGTCAAAATCCGCTTTAGCAGGCTCTTTTAATATTTTTATTACTAAGCCTAAACTAGGAATAGAAAGTTTAAACACAGTAATAGGAGAATTCTCACTTAGCTCCAAGCCATTTTGCGGCTCTAGTCTTTGCAGCCAGGCCTGGATTAAAAGCCAACCTCCTACTAATAAAAGCGCAATGCCTCCAAAAGTTTCAGCTACTTTTTCGGACAAAAAATTAGCAATTAAATTTCCCGCCAGCATTGACACAGCTAAGGCTGAAGCTGAGGAAATACATATTACCAAAAGGGATTTTAACGGAATCCTAATCTTACGAATACCATACGATATACCTACACCAAAACCGTCTAGACTTAAAGCTGCTGCGAAAATTATTGTGGCCCAAATCAAGTCTTTACCCTCCTCCTATGATGTATGAAGCTAATCATACTATATGGAGGGATAGCTAATTCTGTGACTATCTCTTTTTTTGACACTCAGGGCAATAGGCTGTACTTCTTCCCCCTACTTTAATCTTCTCTATTTGTTTACCGCAATTAGGGCAAGCTTGACCTGATTTGCCATATACCTTTAACTGATGCTGAAAGGTCCCTGCTGCCCCAAAACCATCTACATAATCTTTGATAGAAGAACCCCTATGCTCTACCCCAGCCTTTAGCCTGTCTTTAATAGCCTGCCAGAGAGCATTTTGTTTTTCCTCAGATAATCTATCTATAGTTTCCTCAGGATGAATACCTGCCTGAAATAGGATCTCATCAGCATAAATATTGCCAATACCCGCTACACATCTCTGATCTAAAATAAAAACTTTAGCTTTCTGCCTTTTCCCTTTAATAGCTTCCTGCAAACAATCAAAGGTGAATTCTGGACCTAATGGTTCTGGTCCCATTGTTCTCAAGCCAGATATTAAATCTAGCTGGTCAGAGAGGACTAGATAGATTAAGCCAAACTGACGAATATCATGAAAGCGCAATTGATTACCATCATCTAAAAAGAATATAAAGTGGGTATGTTTTACTATTGGGGCGGTTTTTTCTACATACAGTAAGCGCCCTGTCATCCGCAAGTGAATGACTAAGATCCAGTCATTATCCATATTAAAAAGCAGATATTTACCTCTCCGCCTGATATCTTTAAATGTCCTGCCAGCAAGGGTATTTACGAAAGCATTTGCATCACCTGCTGGGATTTTAATAAGCTTTGGTAAATTAACTACTACTTGGGTAATTTTTTTCCCTATTAGAATTGGCTCTAAAGACCGGCGGACCGTTTCCACTTCCGGTAATTCCGGCATCTTTACCATCATTCCCTTCGCTATGCTCAATCATCAAAGACTTTAATTCTCAATTCTCCATTTTCCATTCTCAATTCTCAAGACATACACCTCTTAAATTGATTCTAAATCATACCAGTTAAAGCCTACCTGCATATCAACCTTTAATGGAACATCTACTTTATAGGCCTCTTCCATCTCCTCTTTTACTAAAGTTATCAGTCTAGATACTTCTTGAGGAGGCACTTCAAAAACCAATTCATCATGAACCTGGAGAATCATCCGGGCAGCAAATCTATTACTCTCCATTTTGTTGTGAATATTAACCATAGCTATTTTAATAATATCTGCAGCACTACCCTGAATAGGTGTATTCATGGCGGTACGCTCAGCAAAGCTTCTAAGATTGAAGTTCTTACTTAGGATATCATTAAGGTACCGTCTACGTCCCAGCAGAGTAGTTACAAAACCCTGCTCTCTTGCCTGGGCAATTATCTGATCAATCCAGCTTTTGACCCCTGCATATCTGACAAAATAGTTATCAATATAGGTTTTTGCTTCTTTACGGGTTATACCTAAATCTCTGGAAAGACCAAAATCACTTAACCCATAAACAATACCAAAATTTACAGCTTTGGCATGTCGGCGCAGCTCTTTCGTTACTTTGTCCATAGGTACGCCAAACACTTCTGAAGCAGTTCTAGTATGAATATCCTGCCCTTGTTTAAAGGCCTCGATCAAAACCTGATCTTTAGCAATATGGGCTAGGAGCCTTAATTCAATTTGAGAGTAATCAGCGGTTAAGAGAATATAACCTACCTTTGACGGAATAAAGGCTTTGCGAATCTTTCTACCTTCCTCTAAACGGATAGGGATGTTTTGCAGATTTGGATCTGTACTGCTTAATCTCCCCGTCGCAGTAATTGTCTGGTTAAAAGAAGTATGAACTTTCTTGGTTTTCGGATTGGTAATATTTAATAAACTATCAACATAGGTTGTTTTTAATTTAACTAGCTGACGATAATCGAGTATTTCTTTGACAATCTCATGTTTATCAGCTAAGGCATCTAATACTTCTGCATTAGTGGAATAGCTAGTTTTTGTTTTTTTAATAATGGGCAAGCCTAATTTTTCAAAAAGAATAACGCCCAGTTGTTTAGGAGAATTAATATTAAACTCTTCCTCAGCTAAAACATAAATCCTTCTTGTCAGATCATCAATTCTCAGTTCTAACTCTTTACCCATAATTAATAACTGCTCCCGATCTAGTTTAACACCCTGCAATTCCATTAGAGCTAAGACTCTAGCTAAAGGCAATTCAGTTTCCTCATACAATTCTAGTAATCCATTTTGAGTAAGCTCCTTCTCAATAATATCCTTCAACTGAGATAGGCCCTCCATGAGACAAAAGGATCTCACAGGTTCTTCCTCAGCAACTACTCGATCCAAATTACTGTAGATTAGTTGCGGTAAACTTATATCACTTTGTGATGGATTCAAAAGGTAGCTTCCCAATAACACATCCCATTTTAGACCCTTTAGTTTAATTTTTTCCCGCAGGAAGAAAATATGTGCCATCTTAGCATCATAAGTAACCTTTATAAGGTCCTCATTTTCTAGATAAGGTTTTAATATTTTCGCATATAGACTAAAGTTATTATCCACCTGCACCAGATAACTAGTCTCATTAAGCCATAAGCCCAGACTAGTAACATTACCCCGATATGCATCTGTGGAATCATACTGCAAAAGAAAAGGCAGTTCTTTGAATTCTGAGTTAGTCAAAACCTCATTCAATTTTTTTGGGGTATCAATTATTACTCCTTTACTTTCTAGCTTTTTCACAGAAACCTTATCTTCAACTAAAGTGTTTTTTAATAAGTTTTTGAACTCTAGATCTTCATAGATTGGGATTAACTGATCATAATTCGGGAGTCGTACCTTTAAGCTCTCCTTATTAATATCCATTTCTACACAGCAATAAATAGTAGCCAGCTTTTTACTCAAAAAAGCCTGTTCTTTATTCTCACTGAGCCTTTCTCCTAGTTTTTTACTTTGGAAATCCCCTAGATTATCCATGATATTTTCTACACTACCATAGTCCGCTAAGAGCTTTAAGGCTGTTTTTTCTCCTACACCAGGTACTCCTGGAATATTATCAGAGGCGTCACCCATCAAACCCTTTAAATCAACAATCTGCTGTGGTGTTAAATTATATTTATCCTTGATAGCCTCTACATTAAATACTTCCACTTCGGATATTCCTTTTTTTGTTAAAAGGACTTTAGTATTTTCGGAAACAAGCTGAAAAGCATCCTTATCACCGGTAACAATAAGAGTTTCTAAGCCTTCTTTTTCTGCCCATTTAACCATAGTGCCAATTAAATCATCGGCTTCATAGCCTTCTTGTTCATAGGTTGCTATATTCATGGCAGTTAGTATTTCTTTAATAAGACCCATTTGCGGCCTAAGCTCATCTGGCATTCCTTTTCTTTGGGCTTTATAATCAGCATAATCCGCATGACGAAAGACAACCCTGCTTTTATCAAAAGCAACTGCTATATACTCAGGGTTTTCATCCGCGAATATCCGCATCAGCATATTGGTAAATCCATAGGCTGCATTAGTAATAACCCCTTTAGCATTACTCAAAAGAGGAATCGCATAAAAGGCCCTATTAGCCAGGCTGTTACCGTCAATAATTACAAATTTTTCTTTTTTCATTATCCCACTCCTAAATCCTTCAGCTAAGCTTATTATATACAATAATACCCTGTGGTATTTTACCATATAAATAAAAGTTTGTATTAAAAAAATTCGGTGCACAGGTTAAGTTTCCTGCACACCGAGGGTTTTATTTATTAATATATTTATTTTTAAGTTTTTTTCCAATTATCCATAGAATTACCAAAGATATCAGAGTTATGATTATAAAAGGTAGATATGCGCCAAAATCGACTACTAAATTTCCAAACCCCATTATCATGGAATTAATGCTCTTAATAAATGCTTCCTGGGTTCTGGTTACAATCCCCTCTAAACCAGTGGTCTTAATCTGTTTTACTGGAGTTAAGGTTTCACGAACCGTTACATTAATATTTGATAATTCGGATCGGTTACTAAGGTACCTTAAGCGACCCTCTAAAGCCTCTAGATCAGCCCTGGTTCTAGCCAATTCATTTTCTACCGCCAGAACATCACCTAAGGTTCCCGACTTTTCCAAAATGGATAAAAGTCTTTCTTCTTTCATGCGCATAGCCTTGAGACGGCTGTCAACATCGACATACTCTTCAGTTACATCTTGACTATCTACTGTTCTATTATTAGTACTACCCATATTCTCTAGGCGGTCTAAAGCTTCATCAAATCGCTCTTGAGGAATTCGTAGCGCGATACTGCCTGCAAGAAGCTTCCGTTGATCATCATAGACATGGGTATTTTCACTTACAATATAGCCCTGCATTTCTCTTGCCATATCTTTAATGTGAGAATTAACATCCTTATAGCTGTCTACTTCTAGATTAATATGACCTGTTTTAATTATTTTCTGCTCAATTCCTGTTGTATCTGCCATTGTCTGTTCCTGCTCCATCATAAGCATATTAGGACCAGCATCTTTTGAGAATGCTATCTCAGGGCTACCATTGGCTGAATCATAAGATACAGATTCATTCATTCTCATTTTCGCCGAAGAATCATCCCCAGCTAGAGAGCCATATCTTGGCGGAGCACTAGGGGCAACACTATCATATTTGGCCTCTTCCTTGGCGCTTTTTGCCCCTATAAGACCAAAACCATTTGTCAATACAGGCACCAAGACTAATAAGAGTATGGCTGCTGCCGCTAGCGGCATCCATGACTTAAAGGATTTACTAAAATATTTTGTAGCTTTATCTATATAGGTAACCTTAGATGCTCTCTGTTCTTTTTCTAGCTTGCTCCGTAGCTCTCGCCTAAAGCTTGCAGGGGGAACGAGTTCTTCTTCATCTAAGCTGTTAAACATTACAACAACTTCCTGTAAGGCTTGTAACTCCCGTTGACATTCCGGACAGCCCTTTAAGTGTTCTAAAAGATCGCCCTTTTCAGTAGGCTCTAAATAATCATCAATATACGAAGATAACATTTCCTGTATTTTATTACAGTCTCTCATTCCCTTCCCCCCTTTCGTGTCCATCGGAGTTTATTTGTTCCCGTAAAGCCTTGCGAGCCCGATTTAATCTGGATTTTACAGTGCCTAGAGAACAATCCAGCATTTCAGCGATTTCTTCATAACTGTAACCCTGGATATCTCGCAAAACTACTACCATACGGTACTCGGGATTGAGATTATCTATTAGACCCTGTAAGTATTCTTTTAATTCCTTCCGTTCATAAACCTGCTCTGCAGTTGGACTATTATCTTTAAACTGCTTTGTAACTGTTCCTTCTTCTAACCATACTTCCTCATCTAAAGAACTCTGAATAGTTCTTTTGGCTTTCCTTAATTGGTCTCTGCAGACATTAGATACTATTCTACAAATCCAGGTTGAAAAAGATGCTTCCTGACGAAAATTTTTAATCGCCTGGTAAGCCTTTAAAAAGGCTTCCTGGGCCAAATCACTGGCATCTTCCTGATTCCCCATAAAACGAAAAGCAATAGAATAGACCCTTCTCTCATATCTCACAATCAATTCCTCAAAGGAATCCATGTCCCCATTTTGACTACGCGTAATCAACTCTTCCTCTAACAACATGAACTGGCGTCCCCCTTTCAACCAGTACTTCATAGACGAAAACCTTTTAGAAAAAGTTCCCTATAAAGTGCACTTCGTTCAGATGTTATTTATATTTCATCTGAACTTTTATTTTGTTTCATCGTCCTTTAACAGCCTGGCCCTAGTTATTGTTTTTCTGCCAAATTTAATATTAATTTTGTCTAAAGCTTGGTACAATTTTTTTGACTTATCTTCTTTTTCTGTAAATAATGAAAATTGCTGGCTCACCTGTTCTTCTCGGATTAAACCAGAAACAGTAATACCTATTAATCTAATGCTTTTCTGTGCTGCATGATTGGCTATAAAAAGCTTAACTGCCTCCTGATAAATCACATCATCCTGGTTCAACTCTGCAGATAGGGTATGACTTCTAGTTATTGTTTTAAAATCCGGGTAACGAATTTTTAAAGCTACCGTTTTCCCTCTTAGTCCTGCTCTCCTTAGCCTCCAACCAACATCCTGAGCTAGCTCTAGTAAAACCCTAGTTAAATACTCTTGGTCTCTTATGTCTTGGCTAAAAGTAGTTTCATGACCTATTGAATGAGCATCTCTCTCAGGAATCACAGGCCTCTCATCAATTCCATTTGATAAATTATAAACTTCTAGACCCCAACTGCCTAAGGTTTTAGCTAATAAGTCGGGGTTTGATTTGGCTAACTGACCTATAGTCTTAATATTTAATTCTACTAGCTTTGCTGCTGATTTGCTACCGATACCCCAAAGCTTTTGGACTGCAAGCGGCCAGATTTTTTCCGCTATATTTTCTCTATTTATTACTACCAGTCCATCGGGTTTATCCAAATCAGATGCTATTTTAGCTAAAAATTTATTAGCTGCAATACCAAATGAAGCTGTTAAATCTAATTGGCTTTTAATCTGGTCTTTAATTTCCTGGGCAATATGCAGGCTATCTCCAAAAAGCCTTTGACAGCCACTAACATCTAGAAAAGCCTCATCTAGCGAGATGGGTTCAACCAAAGGTGTATAGTGCTGAAATATTTGCATTATTTCATCAGATACTCTACGGTATTTGCTATGATCCGGCAGGATAAAGATTCCCTGGGGACATAATCGGTATGCTTCAATTAAAGGCATAGCTGAACGAATACCAAATTTGCGCGCTTCATAAGAAGCAGTGGAAACAACACCCCGTGACTGAGGCTTTCCCCCGATTATTACCGGTTGACCCAGCAGCTCGGAATTATCTCGTTGTTCTACTGCGGCATAGAAGGCATCCATATCAACATGAATTATTCTTCTTTCCATGTTACCACATCCACCTTAATTTCTAAATTAATTTTACCACAAAGAAAAATTTGGGGATATAAGAGTAAAAAGTGGAAATTATATTGATGAAAGGGGGGAGCTTAATGAAAAAACCGAATCAGCAGCCACAACAAAAAGGCACGAAGCAAACTAATGTGAACGAATCTCAAAATTATTTACAAGAAGCTTCGGAAGAATTAATGCAGGAAAAAGGAATACAAAAAGCTCAAAAACAGCAAAAGAAAACATGATGTAAAAAAATGTGAGGGGATTTTTCCCCTCACTCAATTTTTCATTTATGAAATTTATAGTGTTATATAGTGCATGGGATTTAATAACACTTTAATGATGCCTAGTAATATTGACAAAGATATTTACCCATGCTATACTATTCTTTGTCATCCAAATATGCCGAAGTGGCGGAATTGGCAGACGCAGTGGACTCAAAATCCACCGCCTTCAAAAGCGTGCCGGTTCGAGTCCGGCCTTCGGCACCAATGCTAAAGAACCCTTGATAAATCAAGGGTTCTTTTCTTTAGGCTCACAAAAGGCTCACACAAAAAAACGAGCATTTATATGGTGATTACTCTCTATATCATACAAGAATCTATTTTTATACTAAATAAACAATGTTATTCTTCTCAATATCCAACATTGTTTCTTTGAAATAGGCATAGAGAACTTGTTTTGAAACTCTTGCTCGTGGATGAGGCATGTCCACAAATACTTTATCTTGTAATATTATTACCTATTGTTCTAAAGGGTGCCTATATGAAGTATATAGCCCTCCTTGATTAGGTGGTGTTAGCAAGGAAAATATTTGCAATTACTTCAAACAAATCTTTAGTAATTTATATTCCAACACCTCGCATTACTCATTTCTATCTGTACTTATATACCTACTTGTTGGTTGTGTATAAAATTTTTTACACTTATATTCGATTACCGCACTATACTTTCAAAATATGTAGAATTCTAAATCTTTTCCAAGATTATTTTGTTAATTAAACCACTTTCATTAGTAATCTATGCTAATAGCTCATAATCCTGCGAGTCAAATCTTTTCACAATAATATTAGGATTTATTTTACTTACGAGTTCCCTAACAAATCCTTGATTCTGCGTGCTCATCTTACTACCTAAAATTATCTCTTTTACCTTGACTTCAGCAAACTGCTGACCATCTTCAACAAAGATTCTTTCTTCTTCCTCATACGACCATGCTAAATGCTTTTCAGACAGGATGCGTTTTGCTACATCTAAGCTTGGAAAATCCAAGTTATATTGAAGGTTAAACATTGAATCTGAATAATTCACTCTTCTAATGTCATACTTATTGCGATTTACTTCTACTCCAACTGCAACTCCACGATGTCCATTTGCATAATGAGCCCACATTAAGGTATTGTTAAAATTCCTTGAGAGCGACACAATACGCAATTTCTCTTTTTCTCCTTTAATTGCACGAATGATTTTATCCGATGGATGCCCAAATGAATAAATATAACGCCCTTCCATAGGGTCATTCAAGTCAAAATATGGTGCAGCAAAAAGCCGATTTTTTAGTATTATGTCTACAAAAAATTTAAAGTTTTCTATTGTTCTGTATTTGTAAAGCATATTATCTCCTCCTATAATATTTTTCACTTTATAAACTGTTATTTTCCAAAGGTCTTTCGTCTAACGTTCCCGCTATTCCCGATGTTCCTCTCTTTTAACGCCTTAGCGGGAAAAGTAGCGCATGTCCTTGCCCTGCAAGGACTCCGACATCGAGAGGAATGTTGGGTGTTATGAGATGTTAATTTTCTTTCTGTTTATGATTTTCATTTCCAGTTCAACATTAAGTCACTTAACTTTCATAACTCCTATATATTAAATTCCCCACTTAATGATTTTGCAAAACCATCTATACCAGGAAACAAAGTTTCGTTAGTAATATTCATTAATTTCAGATCTCTTCGTATTTCAGTATGAAATTTTTGGGGAATTTTTACCTTGAGCAAAGCACATTCTTCATTCAACGTATCAATTAAGTCATTGTAGTCATCAATCTTTTTACTTTTTGGTAACGCTTTCTGATATCTATTTACTGTTAAAGAGAGATTATACTCAAACGACTGCTGTCCCTCAAAAGGTACTGCAAATAAACCTTGTTGTCTAGATAATCGTTCATGTAAATTAAAAGGTTCTATTAACAAAACCAGTGGGCTTCTGACTTGATCCTTTAAAACTTGATTACAGTATTCTTTAGTACCATAGATGTTTATATTTGCTGAGCCTCTCCATATTTCAGTTTCAAGTCCTTTATCATAAATTAACTCTTGATTAAGACAATAAACAACAGATTCTTGCAATGCATTATCCGTTGAAAAAAATAATGCTACATAATACGAATATGAAAAATCCAACAACCTCGTAGGTCCTCCGTGATGTTGAAGCAATGATAACCATTCAATTACATCATCTTTTTCTGGCATTTTTTCAATATACTGAAAAGCTCTTCTCTGAAACTTAGAAATTATATTCTTTTCTATTATTGGTATTTTTCTTATATCAGGATTATTAGCTAAAGCTCCTCTTTCCAATGTAGTTTGAAGAGACCAAGAACTATTTGATTGTCCTCTAAAAACCCAGTTTTTAATATGTTCAAATAAATTTCTACAATCATTCCACGACTTTATCGTGTATTCACAAAAAATATTTTCTTGGTGATTTTCAATTTTCATTATTGTATCCCCCTATTTTATTATTCAATATTTTCAAAATTTCTAGAAAATTAATTTCTCATAAGTTTTTGCACTCGTGACGCCAAGAGCCTTAGCTAGCTCTTAGCTTAGCAGGTGTGGTGATGAATTGCTTATTATATTCGCTTCTGCACCCATGAGTTGAGTGCAGTGTTATACGATGGAGACCATTATTTCATTTACTTGACCTAAAATCTATACAGCTCAATATATCTCTAGGTCCCTCTTTATACGGTTCAAATTGAGGCTGCATTTGCTCTTCTAAGTTTCTTATTGCTTTTTCTACTATCTTTAGTAAGTAGGTCAAGCATATTTCTAAGTCATGAGCTCGCAATATAACCCTATCAAGCTGGGAGTAAAAAGTCTCGCCAACGGGATTTATGTACTGTTCAATGATCTTTGTAATGCTACCTGCCACCATTTTGAAAACATGGCAAAGTTCCTCATCCTTTTCATCAAAATATACCCAATCTAATGAGCCCCATATTGTCTTTTGTAGACTTAAAATATGTTCTATTCTACCATCCAAATGTTGAACTCTATTCCTTAAAAGTTGTACATTTAATGTTTCTTCAAAAAAAGTGCGAAGTGTTATTACTTCATTTTCATGATAAATGTTGTTATTAATAATTTCTTCGCTCTTTCTTTCCTTGTTTATTATCTTTTATACCCTGTTAAATTAGATAATAGAGACCGCATTCTATTTACAGAATCAATAACCGACCACGCATCAAGAAACGCATGAGAAAAAATGCTAAAATCAAATTCCTTTGAATTATGATTAATCGATACATAAGTTAAAGAGTTGAAGAGCCTCGTGTAAGCTATATCAGCCATATCAACAGAATATCTAATTCCATCTAACAATAAAATTTGCCTAGGGTTTAGAACTGATGGTAAATGTCTTAATGGCGAATCATCTCCAATAATCATGTTATCCTCCAATATAGGTCTCTATCGTAGTCACGGTAGAGACAGCAATTACTCACTGCCCCCCGCGCAGATCCCGGCGAGCGGAACTACCGCACCGGGCTCTTCAGTAATATTCACTTCCGTAATCAAGCTATATAAACTCAAGTTTTAACTGGTTATTTACTACTTCGGTTATTCTTGGCCGTAACATCCCATAATAGTTCATTGCTCTTTGAAACTCAGTCCAATTGAAGCTACGCCTCTGGCTCCTTCGGTTCAGCCATTTATAAAGTATACTCTTGGCTATTTCATAGAACTGGCAGAGCTTTTTGTAGTTTCCTATTACTCCATAATAATTGTAGTAGCCTCTTAGCTTGGTATTTAGTAATTGGAATATAATCTTAAGCCGTTGGTTCCTATGCTCTATAAACCATTCTTTGAAGTTAGCCAATGACTTCTTCAACTTACTCTGTGATGTGCTCCGGTATATTAAATCTTTTCCTCTATGGGAGACTCCCCAACTAAACTCAAAACCTAGAAATTCGAAGCTAGTGTTTTCATATTTTCTAAATCTCGTGAAGCTAATAATATTGGTTTTCTCTTCTGCTAATTCTAAGCCGAAATTCTTAAGTCTTTTACTTAGAACCTGATAAAATCTCTCGGCGTCACTTTTATACCTAAAGGCACATACAAAGTGAGTAGACCAAGGGAACTTCCCCCTAAGTCACTCCCAGAACCGTACGTGAACCTCTCAGCTCATACGGCTCCCATCATCCAGCCGTTGGTATATCCCAAATTTCCAGTGTGCAAACAAATTCTTATCTCTTTTCACAATACCACCCAACCAGTACTCTGCCTTACGTCTATAAGTATTTGGGCTGCTGCACTTTGTACTATTTTATCTGAGATGGCTGGTATTCCTAGGGGTCTGGTCTCATTACCCTTGGGAATGTCTACTCTTCTAACCAGTTTTGTTCGATACCGTTTTCTTTTCAGATTACTCACTATTTCTTCTATATTCTGTTCGAGATTAAGAGCATATTCTTTTGCTGTTACTTTATCTACACCTGCTGTTGCCTTTTTGTTAATCTCTTTCCATGCTTCTTTTAGTGCACTTGTGTCCAATATCTGTAAAGATTGCGAAATCGATATTTCCTAAGTCTTTTGGCTTTCTGCGATATTCTCTGCAGTGAGGTTTGCATTAATTTATCCAGTACTGCATGTCCGGTTAATGTTTCCTTTGCAGAGTGCATATTACTGTTAACCCCTTCCCCATGTAGCCGGCTCTCCCGACCTCGGAGTACTATGGGTTAATCCGACTTCCTGCAAGTCTTCGGTCAGCCTCTTTTTCGATTGTACTTCCCTACCAGCTAATTTGCTGGAACCTGCAGGAGATCTGAGATCCCAAGTTCCTAATACTTCTCTCCATACATGCCATGTTCTCTGACCCCGACAGACCCTCCGAAATCTCACCAATAGCGATTTCTTTGTATTCGTTAAACACGTCGTCATCTGCATTTTCGTCTGTTTCCAGACTCCTCATTTACGGGGCTCAATATGCTTCAGGGATTACGGTCTCCCTTATGGCCTATATGGTGCTCTGTGTACACTTCACCTAGCTGTTACCAGTTTCGGCGCAACACTCGATATGGATGGCTGGTTAGACCTTACCCAACAGGGACTTTCACCCTGTAAGAAGTACCAAGCTTCGCTTGGCGTACTAACGTTCAGGGGTTAGCTACGTCGGCTTGTCCCAAGATGAACTCTCCCGATGTTGCTAACCCCTTGTTATTCGCTGTTCAGTACTCACTGGAGAAAATTGCTGAGATTTTTTAATAATTCAGTGGCAATTAAACTTCCTGTAATACCCTCTAATATACTCCTAATTGTTTTTAAGGACTCATTGATAATTGTCCACGCCTACAATGTATTTCCTTTTTAAGCTGTTAGAGAACATCGGTGTTGAAGTCATATTTCTTATAAACTATGCCGAAAACCTCCCCAATATTTACAAGACCTGGAAGGAGGTTTACTCTTGGTGCGACACAAAATTTTGTTCTTTTTGCTTAAGCTTATTATTTATTTCTTGTTCTCTTAAGGACATTTTATCTAATAGCTTTTCTATTTGTTTTGCGTCATTTATCTTTTTTGCTCTATCAAGTTCAGCCGAAAGTTCGTTCGTTTTATAGCTGAGGTTGTCAACTTCACCCAATTTATCTTTTAACATTGCTTCTTTAACCGGAAATTCTTTAGCCACTACTTTTAGGTCAATAATTTCTACTTCCAGTGTTTTTGTCCTTGGCTCTAATAATGCGCGTTGGAAAATATCTTTCTCTATTCCGCTATATTGATCTATTTCTAACTTGACCTTTGTCTTTTGTTCGATAACCTTCTTTAAATTTTCTACAGCAATGGCATATTCTTTCTCAACTTGTTGAGCTTCCTCCATATCCTTATTAAGCATTTCTTTGTGATAAAAGGCTTCTAAAACCACACCTATCCCTTTCTTCCATGGTTGGTTTACTCCCTTATTTCCCTCTGGACGATTGTTAAGAACGTCCCATCTGCTTTGATATTTATTTAATTCCTCATCAATTTTGATCTTTAACTTTTCAAGAGATAGACCGTCTAATACCATTACTGCCTTTCGAAGCAGATCACCTAAAATATGGGATGTTTCTTGGTCCTTACTCATTTTTTCCAAGGATTCTTTAATATCCTTTTGCTTTGCAAAAATTACATTATTATAAGTATTCTCACCATAAAGAAGAACTTCTTTCAGTTTCTCACTAATTGTGTTCTCATCACTTATGAGTTGTCCATTTAAGTTTAAATAAGCCGATGGGCGGGCTCCCCATTCTTTACTTATTTCATAATGGTTTTCACCTGCATCAAATAAAACGGAGCCTTTCATTGAGTCCCCATTAGGGTAAGGGCGAAATCTATTAGCAAAGTCTTTATCAGATTGATTATTTTTTAACCTAGAATTTCTGAAAAAGACTGAGAATAATCCATCAATCATAGTGCTTTTCCCTGCTTCATTAGGCCCTAAAACTACATTTAAACCATCTGATAAGTGCAACTCCTTTTTTGCAATTCCTCCTAGACTCTCGCATTTAAAGGTCTTAATCATCATAATGCTTTTACCTCCTGAATCAATTCATAGGCAATTTGCAGCGTTTCTTCTTTATTCTCTTTAAAAAGTTCTGTTAAAAACTGGTGAGGGAATGAGCCTGCTGTAAATTCTCTATCAATAACCTCCCCTGTAATTTTAATTCTAAGATTTGAATCATCTATATAAAAATAAGCCAACTTCTTCATAAACTCTTCATAAAAGATTTCTTTCCTTCTAAATAGGTCAAGATCCACCCTTCCCTGCAGTTTTAACCTAAGGAGTATCTTATTTGCCATATCGTTTAAATATTTGGCTTTTAATGACTCAAAAGAACCGTAGTCCTCTACTATTTCTACCGAATCTATAAACCTAAATGACCCTATAGTAATTCTGTGGGCTCTTGTCTTTTTATTTTCGTCTATATCAATCATCCAAGCATGTCCTTCATTGTTACAATCCATTCCATCAGGCTCAGGACTGCCGGCATTAAATATCTTATGTCCAATGATATTCTCTTGTTGGGGATAGGGGATATGGGTATGACCTAAAAGCCAAAGATCTAATGGAAGTGCCTCTAGCTCAGAAAGAGTCATATAAAAGTATTCTCTTTTCATATCGGGGGAAAGTCCCTCTAATGCGCCATGTGCAATTCCAATATGCCAAATAGCATCTTCCTTATTAGTAATGTTCTTAATCCAGCCAAGATTGTTTTCCTCACTATGTTTTTTATCGCAAGGGGCTGGATATATAATTGCATCTAAGTCATAACTGTGCAATTTATATGTCCTATTTTGGTTTAAGAGAATAATTTTTTCTGACATTTTATTTTTGAATGTTTGCCATAGATCGGATACACCGTCATCAAAATCATGGTTTCCCGGTAAAATTAACACACACTTACCTGCAAAACTTTCAAGCATTCTTATTACTCTGTCGACATCTCTTTTTGGTATTGAGATTTTTTCAAAAAGATCTCCTGCTATAGCAAAAATATCACACTCAGCAGCATTTGCTTTATTGATTAGTGTTTGTAATACATTGAACCGTGCTTCAATAAGCTCTTCTTTTAGATTATCCGGGTAGCAATTAAACTTCATCCCAATATGTAGGTCAGATGTATGTAATATTTTTAAGGACATTCCCATTCCTCCAGCCATATATTAAACTATTTAATATTATACCATAATATGGATATAATTATTTCCAAAATTACCTCTCACGGTTAAATGAACTTATCACATATTAAAAACACCTTCGAAATCACACATTCGAAGGTGTTTCCTTAACTTCGTTAAGAAGGTCACTAATGTGCAGTTCTCAGGCGTTCTTATTAGCAAGAACATCTAAATATATTAACATTTTGTCAATATTTAGTTTTGTTACCAGGTCCGTTTACTCTAGTATGCAATTTATACATGTTCTTCATTAAGTTAATTGCTTCTACTTTAACACATTTTTTTGTTAACGCCTTATTCCTATTAAGTTGAGGAAGAACAAAGCATTCACCATTTTCAACCTTATAAATTTCTTTAATTCGTCCACCAAGTGGGGACCTAGGAAAAAATAACCAAAATTTATATTGAGTACTCTAGAAACCGGGTTATTTATGCACTTTGGGGATGTTCTTATATTAATTTTAATCATCTAGATAAATTTATGTAAAATGGTATATTTTTTTATAGCATCCTAATACAAAATTGAGGGCAAACTGGACTACAATATCCACATAAAATACATTTATTATGATCTATTACTACTGACTTTGTTCCTAGCTCAAGAGCATTATTGGGGCAGGTTTTGATACAAATACCACACTTTATACAATGTCTCCAAAAAATATGTATTTTTTTAGAATTAGTCAGATTTTTTAACACCTCTTTGCTAATCACTTGATTATTAAATATACTTAAATTTATATCTAATTCTTGTTCATTAATCATACCTATCGAGACAGAATTCATATATTCAATATTTCTAACAAAACTAATTGCTTCTGTCAATTCATTAACTAAATTCCCCCCCGCCAATGCCTTCATTGCATATAGCCCCTTCCCACTAGTTGCACATTTTTTGATAGCTTCTAGCATTTCATTAACGCCCCCGTCTAATATTCCTCTTCCTTTTAAATTAATTAGAGGATATACGACATCTATTTCATTAATTTCCGAAGCCTTCTCAACAACTTTCACACTGTGTGTTGAAATACCTATTGCTCTAACAAATCCTTTTTCTTTATAATTAAGCAAACACCTCAAAGCATCTTGTCTTTCTTCGAACACTTTATCTGTTGCTCTAGCAGCATGTAGTAGGAATATATCAATATAATCTCTCTGCAGGGAATCTAATGCATCATGTATAGAATTCTCCATACCATGATAGTCCGATGCTTTAGATTTTGAAGCAACAATTATTTCCCCGCTAAACCCCTTTGAAGCGGTAGTAATATATTCGTATGTTTTGTAAGCCTCAGCTGTATCAAAAAAGTTTACTCCATTTTCTAATGCTTTTGTTATTAAATATGCTCCTTCATTCAAAGGAATATTTGCCTGAAGAGGGCCAATAGGAAGTAACCCAAAGCATAATTCAGAAACTTTTATTTCTGTATTTCCCAATTTTGAATATTCCATTTTCCTACTCCTCATATTAACGATTTTATACTCACCTAAAATTAAACTTGTACATAATTGGATAAAAGAGCAAGAACTATTAAATTCTTGCTCTTTTAAGGGGGAGTCTGTTTTATTTAAATTAGACTTAGCTTTGATTAGGTCTATTCATCCATGCTTTCTGATTTTGATGCAAATGAGCCTTTAAAATTAGTATATAGTAATAAAATTAGTAGAATAAAAATCACAACAGAAATTGGCCTCATTATAAAATAATTTAAAACGCTTCCCGATTCAGACTTGGCTATACTTAAAGACTGTCTAAAATTTTCTTCAGCTAAGGGTCCTAATATTATACCAAGTATTATTGGGGCTATGGGTATATCAATCTTTCTTAGTGTATAACCAATTATCCCAAATGTAATGGCCAATAATACATCATTAAGGTTATTTCTAATGCTGTAAGCTCCAAATAAGCTCAAGGATAATACAGTTGGGATAATATATATTAATTTTACCTTTAGAATTTTAGAGAAATATGGAACACCATATACCCCTATTACTCCCATAATAAAAACCGTTATAAGCATACCAATCATAAATGTATAAACTATATTTGGATTGATTAAAAATAACCTCGGTCCTGGTATAAGACCATGAATTGTCAACGCCCCATAAAGTATTGCGGCAGTTGCAGAGCCAGGAATACCTAGGGCTAATAAAGGAACTAAGGATCCTCCTACTGCAGCATTATTAGCACTTTCGGGAGCAATAATTCCCTCTATACTGCCTTTACCAAAGAGCTCCGGATTTTTAGAAGTTCTCTTTGCCTCGCCATATGCAATGAAGGTTGCAATTGCTCCACCAGTACCCGGCAGTATACCTATAAGAGTGCCTAATATAGATGATTTTAAAACTAAAGCAGGGCTTTTTACTAATTTTGAAAATACCTCCTTAAATGTAATTTCTTTAAAGGGAACTTTAATTAAACTTCCCTCTTGATTATCTAATTGGGATAACATTTCATTTATTGCAAATAAACCTATCATTGACGGCACTAAAGGAATGCCACCCCTTAGCTGGTTTATTCCGAAGGAGATTCTATCAGTACCTGTCATTATATCCGGTCCAATTGTACTTAATAAAATTCCGAATGCTGCAGCAAAAATACCTTTTGATAAACTTTTCCCAGTTAAACTACCCACTACCGCTAATCCAGCCATTGCCATTAAGAACATTTCAGGAGGTCCAAATTTCAAGGCAACTTTGGCTAACAACGGAGTGAAAAATATTAGTACAACTACACCAATCAAACCACCTACAAAGCAAGCAGAGATTGAATAATATAATGCTTCCTTAGCTCTTCCTTGTTGTGCTAGCGGGAATCCTTCCAAAGCTGTGCATGCAGCAACTTCAGTCCCCGGTGTATTTAAAAGTATTGCTGATATGGACCCACCATAATTTGATCCCATATATATTCCACCAAGCATCAATAGTCCTGTTGCTGGATCCATATTAAATGTGAACGGAAGAAGCAATGCAACTCCGATGGGACCATTTAAACCTGGTAGTGCTCCCATAATTATACCCACTAGTGTCCCAAGAATAGTTAACATTAGTGTAAGCGGATTAAAAATAGAAGCCATTGTTTGGAGTAATAAGTCCATATATAGACCTCCTTATATAAGTAAACTCCTACGCACCTCTTAAGAACATATCTTTATTCTCTCCTACTACTTCCTTTATCTTAGCATCTGATTTCTTCAAAAATTCTTCTAATTGCGGTCCACTTTGGTATTTTACTATTTCTCCGGTATTACCTAATTTATCTATATACTCCTGACTCTTACTTACTTGGTCACAAGCTTCTTTAAGAATATTTACGATTTCATCTGGTGTACCAACTGGTGTGGCTAGAATCCTCATCATCTCTGCTTGCACATCATAGCCTTTTTCTATGAAGGTTGGTACATCTGCTAAGTTGTTTGTTCTTTCGTTACCTGCTGAACCTATTACTTTACACCCTTGTTCCTGAGAAGCTAAGCCAAATTGAATAGCAACAAACGCTGCATCAGTATGACCTCCAACAGCTGCATTCATAGCCTTTGAACCACTTGAGAACATTACAGTTTGAAGTTCTATCTCGGCAGCCTTTTCTAGTTGCATTACACTATAAACATGACCATCTCCACCAACAGCTACAGAAATTTTGCCAGGATTTTCTTTTGCATAGCTTATGAATTCTTCAATTGTACTATAGGGGCTATCCTTTTTTATTAGTAATACCGTGGGTGATTGGGTAAATGAAGCTATATATTTTAATTTACTATTATCATAGGTTGTTTCCTTATAGGAAGACATTAATACATTATCAGGATAGCTAATAAATCCTAGATTATATCCATCAGGCTTTCCATTAGCGGTCTCTGTCATTCCTAATTCTCCTTTGGCACCTGGCTTATTGACAACAATTACAGATTTACCTAATTCCTTCTCTAAGAAGCTTGCCACAATACGTGCTGTTGTATCTGTTCCGCCACCTGCAGAGTAAGAAACGATTGTCTGAATATTACCTTTTGGATAGTCTATTTTTGGTTCCTGTTTTTTCTCCTCGGATTGATTCTGCGTGGCGGGCTGATTATTATCTGAGCACCCAAACACTACAAAAGAACTAATAATAACCAGTATTAAGATAAATAATAATTTGTTTCTTTGATTTTTCATTAACATTCATCCTCCTTATAATTTTAAAATAGTAACCCTGTGGGAGTCATAAGGCTCATTACTTTATAAAAAGCTAAATATAAAATGATTGTTGAAAATAAACTAAATATTGAAGCCTTTAAAACAGTTATTAACTTTCTTTCTTTTTTAATATGTAGAAACATAAACAATATAAACAAAAACACTGTTGAATAAAAACCAAGTATTTTTAAAAGAAAATAGGTAACTAACAGCCCAATAAATGCTATTATCACATTTTTACTCATTATTGTACTACTTTTTCTTACTTTAGACTTTAATGACTTAACTAGTATCACTATTCCGGTCAAAGATATAATTGAAATGGAAATTCTAGGGAATAATGCTGCTTCTGGTGGTAGAGTAGTTGTTTGTATATAAATTAAAAGTGAAATAACTAAAAATGATATGCCCGTAAAAAAATCCTTTTTGTTAAAAACGGCTACCTGGCTATTATCGCCCATACGCCCTCCCCTTTACATGTTTTTTAATTAACAAGTTTTTCAATAGTATTAAGAATTTGCTCTTTGGAAAGCAAACCCGCTAGCTTTTGCTCCACCTCCCCATTTTTAAAAAGTATTAACGTTGGAATACCCTTTATTCTCATTCTCTTCGCTAATGCCTTGAAATCATCCACATCTACCTTAAACACTTTTAACTTATCCTTATATTCCTCCGCTATTTCATAAACTACTGGTAGCATTTCAGAGCATACCGCGCAACGCTCAGCCTTAAAAAAAACTATTGATATATTTTTTTGTTCAAATAGTTCTTTGTCAAAGTTTTGGTCTGTTAATGAAGCAATATGACCACTATCCATATATACCTCCTACTATATTCCTAGAACCGATTTTAAATCCTTCTGATAAATTTTATCCGTTAAATCATAAATTTTTTGCCCTTCTTGATTGAGCAAGTAAATTGCAGGAACATTCAGTATTTTGAATTTAGAAGCTATTCTTTGGTTTCGTGATGTGTCAATCTTAACTAATCTAAATCTCCCATCAGTTGTAGAAACAACCTTTTCTAATAAAGCAACCCGATTTATGCTTTCGGGAATGAAGGGACTCCAAAAAGCTATAATTACCTGTTTTGGAGATTCCAATATCCGCTCTTTAAATTCATCTTCTTCAAAAATGTACCTTTCAGCGGCAACTGCGGCAATAGCTCCATCATTTACAGCAGTTACAACCTGTCTTAGATACTTATTTCTGGCATCTCCTACAGCAAAAACACCAGGTACTGATGTCCCCATTTTTTCATTAGTAACAATATATCCTCTTTCATCCATTTCCACTTGGGCTTTTAGAAAACCAGTCCGTGGTAAACTACCAATATAGATAAAAACACCTTCACACTTTATCTCAGATAAAGAATCATTTTTCAAATTCTTTATTATGACTGAGCTAACCTCGTCATTCCCTTTTATTTCATCTAATATTGAATTCCATACGAAATCAATTTTGTGATTGTTAAATGCCTTCTCTGCACTATACTTGTTACAATCAACAACACCCTCATCGTGAATCACAACAATAATTACCTTATCAGCAAATTTAGTAAGATATATAGCTTCCTCTATTGCAGCATCACCATTTCCAATAACAATAACGGTTTGACCCTCATAGAATTCTGCATCACAAGTAGCACAGTATGAAACCCCATTTCCTTTAAATTCTTTTTCTCCTTTTACATTTAATAACCTGGGTTCTGCACCAGGAGCAAGAATTACAGCTTTTGTATGATACTCATTTCCTTTATTCGTAGTTATTACTTTAGGGTCAAGGTTTATATTTATATCAATTACTTCTTCTTTTACAAATTCTGCACCGAATTTAATAGCATGATCCTGGATTTTTTTTGATATATAAGGTCCTGATGTTTCACCAAAAAAGCCTGGGTAGTTTACAAGCTCACGTGTTGTGAAAGCCTGCCCTCCTGGGATTGCCTTTTCAAAAATAATTGTTTTAAGTTTTGCTCTTGCACCATAAATTCCAGATGTTAATCCAGCAGGTCCACCACCTACAATTGCAATGTCGTATGTTGGCATAACACTCTCCTCCAAGCGCACATACTATAAATAGTTTCAAACTTCCCCTTCTCTGAAGTATCTAAAAAAGAGATGTTGCAAGTTAATCTTCTAAAGCCTGATACAAAACCGCCCCTTCAGCATGTCTCGGTACAGAAATACCTGTTAAATGACAAATTGTCGGAACAATATCGATAATAGAAATATGTCTATTAATTAACTGATCTTTTTTAATTCCTGGACCCGATACCATAAATAAACACCCAACCGAAGTGTTTTTATAACTATCTGTTGTTAATGATGTACCGTGAACTCTAGCCCAACTCGGATTAAATAGGAAATATACGTCACCAACATGGTCGCCACCTAAGCCTAAAATAGACATATCTTTTTTATTTAAAGCTAGTTTAATTAGTCTACGACCATTTCCACTATCTCTGTAGGAATATAAATCATCAATAATCTTTTCAACCAAGCTATCATATTCCTCAGGATGAACAACTCCTTGCGGATCCCTACCTTTTAGATTTATATAAATATAACCTGATCTCTGACTTATTGCTCTAGTCTTTTCCCAATCTATTTCCGCTTTTCCATTCTCACGTTTAACTACCGTATACCCTAAATCCTCTAAAACTTTGCCGCCTACACTCCAAGGGTCACCTAAAGCCGGCATTTCACAATCAGCCTCGTTACTCATCCCCGCATGATCAGATACTATAAATACTAACGTATCCTCATCAGCAATCTTCATGATTTCCCCAACAAAATCATCGGAAATTTCATAGTACTTATATAGTATATCTAAATATTTTTCGTGGTCTTTAGAATGTTCTTCTAGAATTTTGTTTTGGTATAGGTGGTTAGCAGTATCTAGAGCATGCACATGAAAATACAATAAATCCCATTCATTATTCGAAGTTAAAAATTTTAATGCATCTGCATACCAATTATACATTTGTTTTTGTGCATCTAATTGGATATCATCATCTCCACAATCAGAATAATGCATCATAGGACCAATATTTTCATATAATTCTTTGCCTATCTCTTTTGGATAAAACCATTTTAAATTTGATAAATCAACAGGACGTGCATAGTATAGATCTAATTTGCTGCCGTCATCCTTCATTTCCATGATTTTAACTTTATATGCCACTGGTATATTTTTTCCACTTATTTTAAAGTTATCAAAGATCCAACTACTCCATTCACCATTTCGAACTTCACCAATAGGTGTTTCGCCATTTTTACTTGCATAAATTTGTAGTTTATTATACTTTTCGCCGTCCTCTGCAACTATTAATCCATATCTCCTTTGTTCACCACTATTAATGGGTAATATTACTTCTTTAGCTGAAAGACTTTCTATTCTCCAGCCTTCACTTTGTTTAATTGGAGTAGTACAAATATCAACTTTAGCGCTATTTGGCTCTATCCTTTTTTCAGCTAATATTGTTGCCATCTTTCCACCAGGGAATGATGTAGCAGCTGTATTCTCATCTCCAGCAATATCAAATGTCCTTTCATCAACTTCACCATCTACCATACAGTTTGTTCCACTTTGATCAGCCGAATGAGGAATCTCTTGAATTGCAAAATTCCCTTCCTCACAATAGTAAAACCTTTCGTTATCAACTAAAGCCCTACTATTAACAGCTATTCCAGTACCATCAACATAAATGGTAAAGTCTTTTTCAGTTGGTGGCCATGCTGTTGGATAATTAAAAACAATACTTTTCTTTCCCTCTCGGGCTGCAGAATCCCATATAAATTCTGCTTCACAAAGTTGAGAGTTAAAGCCATAAGATAGTTTATCTAATGGTTCTCCGATTTTATGATTCCAGAAACATGTGATACCATGAGTGCATGGAAGTGCTCCAGTAGCTAAGCTTGCCCAATTAGGCGGTGTAATCGTTGGATGGACTCCGTGCATTGACATGTCTTCAGTAGTTACACCAAATTCTTTCGCTTTTTTTAAATTAGGCAACTTGCCTTCTTTCATGAACTTTTTCACCATCATAGGATCTGCTCCATCAAGACCAATCACTATTGCTTTTTTAGCCTTCTTTTGCGTTTCAACCATTCTTTATTTTCCTCCTTAAATAAATTTATATATTTCACAAAAAAACTGATTTATTAATATAACTGTTTTATTAATACTATGGTAGTTAAAAATAATATTTAAAGTTTATTGCCCACCCATATGTTAAAATCCTTACTTTGATAAGGGTGTTCCAGTATTGCATCCTCAACTAATTCCAGTCCTAGACCAGGTCTATCAGGTATTTCAAAAAATCCGTCGATAACTTTCGGATACCAAGTAACTAAATCTTTTAAATATGGCACATCAAAGTCTTGAAAAGCTTCTTGAATTAAATAATTTGTGGTACACCCTGCAATCTGTAAACATACAGAGGTTGAGATTGGGCCAGATGGATTATGTAATGCAACCGGGATATACTCAGCATCTGCCATAGCTGCAATTTTCTTGACTTCTAAAATCCCACCTGCATGTGTTGGATCTGGCTGTATTACTCCAACGCATCCCCGTTTAATAATGTCTCTAAAACCATACTTACTATATAACCTTTCACCTGCAGCAATTCTAATATTTGATTTTTTATAGACTCTTTCAATTGCATCTAAATTATCATAACTAACAGGTTCTTCAAACCAAAAAGGATTGAATCTTTCTAACATTCTTGAAATTTCAATTGCGGTATCTGTGCCAAAACGTCCATGCCCCTCTATCATTATTTCGATTTTTTCACCAACTGCACTATACACTGCTTCTACAATCTCGATTGACTTCATTTTCTCTTGTATAGATAATTCGCGTCCATATGGTGCAAATGGGTCGAACTTTAATGCAGAATAGCCTTTGCTGACAACTTCTTTTGCCTTTTCATAATAACTTTGAGGATCTTTAGCTCCAAAAGACCAACCATTTGCATAAGCCCTAATATGGTCTCTTACTTTCCCCCCCAATAATCTCCAAACTGGTTGATTGAGTGCTTTTCCAATTATATCCCACAAAGCAATTTCTACAGCACTAAGGTAAGTCATCATGACAGGTCCACCTTGCCAGTACTCATTTCTATAGATAGATAACCATATTTCTTCTACATTAAAAGGGTCTTTCCCAATTAAATGGCGAGTTTTCAAATTAGATACTACCTGTGATACCAAATAGGATTTTCCTTCAAGGGTACCTTCTCCAACTCCACTTATACCTGAATCAGTCTCAATTTTTACCCATAAAAGGTCTTTCCGCTCCGTTCCAATTAAGAAAGTTTTGACGTCAGTAATAACTAAGTTTTTTCTTGAGATAAACCTATTCTCCATAAGTATCCTTCCTTTTTATATGTCACTATATCTATTTTTTATTTACTATTTTATTTAATTTCTCAATTTAATAATACGTTATAATACGTATTACGTCAATACCAATTGTTATTGTTTTCTGATAATTCATTAATTCTAAATAAGTTAAATTTTCAGTTGATTAGTACAATGAATTTGTTATATTATAAGGTTATATAACGTATTTTATTTAGTTATAACTTTATATTTTGGGTAATGAAGAGGAGCAAATTTCAACCGATTGTATAGTGGGTAGACAGTGCTTCGTTTTGGAGTAATGTGATGTGCACGAACAACGCGCACCGCAAGAAATCGTATATTTCGACTTTTGCGATGTCCTACCTGATCAAGATTGCTAGATTTTCTCTAGGCCAATGGGACTGGGGCAGAGGTGAAATCTGGATATCCCAACTCCTGAAAGAACTGACGGCGAGACTGACATCATCATGCCTGGATCTTGCTTCAGTCTTGAATACAGAGGCAAATCATTGTGACTGTTCGAGGAGGAAATCACGTAGAAATGAAAACCGTTAAGTATGTCTCTCTGGCACTAATCCAAACACGCGTTGCTCCCTCTAGAAGATGGAACAACGCTATAATGTTGGTTCAAGGAAACCCTTGCCAAAGCGCCTATGCGAATGCCGAGAGTCTAAATTTATAGATGGAGGGTATATATTTGAAAAATAAGCTTGTTAAAGATAGTCCTCAACCCCTATATCTCCAATTAGCAACTGCAATTGAAGATGATATAGTCTCTGGAAAATATCCACAGGGGTCAAAAATCCCTTCAGAACAAGTATTAATGGAAATATATGAGGTTAGCAGGATTACTGTTAGAAAAGCGACACATTACCTTACTTCAAAAGGATTGATTGAAAGAAAACAAGGAATGGGTACTTTCGTTACTAAACCATTCATAACACAAAACATCAATGATTTGACATGTATTTTCCCATCATTGTTAACTCAAGGAGTTAATACAAAGCTTGATATATTAGAATACAACTTAGTTTACCCAAGTAAGGAAGTTCAAACTTGTTTCAATATAACCAAAGACGACTTGGTTTTAAAATTTACGAGGAAATTTACAGTAAATAATACTGTATTAGCAATTGCACAAATGTACATTCCTAACGAAATAGCTGAAAATTGGACAAAAGAGGAAGCCAAAGTCAAAACTTTATTCTGGTTACTGCAAAAAAACGCAGGTTTTAAACTAGGCAATTCACAGGTAAAAGTAAGAGCAACTCTAGCTACAAAGCAAATTTCCGAATGGTTAAATGTATCAAAACGTAGTCCCGTATTAGAACTAAAAAGATTAACAACATCAGATACACAAATACCTTTAGAGTATACAGTTCTTAGTTTCCGTGGGGAATCTTATGAACTTACAACAAAGGTAATTTCGGGAGGATTAGTATTAATGGAACAAAATCAACCTTTTGCACAGCTATGATAGGAAATAATAAAGAAGTCCTTATAGATTTTAAAATTAAATTTATTGGTGTAGTAAACTCATTTTAGGAGAACTACACCCTCTTTTTTCATTCTTAAGCCTCTTTATTTTTTTGTGCATTAATATTTTATTGTTAAATTTTTAACTTATAACTACTATTTAGTAAATCAACTTTTTCCAGTTAAATACCATGGTTTCGAAGATGGAGAAATAGTTAATAGATTTTGAGTTTTGACTAGAGAGAAAATTTTAGACAAGTGCCTAAAAAGTGGAAACTTCCTTTTAATAGAGCATTAACAAGTATTGTATAAATATAATAGATATGTTTAGTTACTTAAATATCTGCACATAATAATATCGTATTAAACCAGTTCGAAAACCCTCCCACAACAAATATGAAGTGGTACATATTTCTTTTGCTGGTCTAGATGGGAATGAAAAAAGGTGATGAATAATTGCATAATTAATCATCACCTTTTATAAATCAGCAGTCGAGCACGCTGTAAGCATGGTTCTGTGTTACTTTTCTTAATAATTTTTGTACTTTATTTAATTTACTCTAAACAAAAATGCATCTTTATTAGCACTTAAATCTTGTTTTTAATAATGACATTCCTTCTACTTTAACCTTATTTAATGCTCTTATAAAGACTCACAAACGGCTCACAAAAAGCTCACAACTAAATAAAAAATTTGAAACTTAATAAAAAAATCGGAATGGTATTATATGTAAAACCCTTTATTTTCAGTACTTCCAGAACATCTAATATCAAATTTTACGCGATACCCCCCCCCCTTGTAATCCGGCCTTCGGCACCAATAATGAGAAAGAATCCTTGATAAATCAAGGATTCTTTCTCATTTGTATAACTATACCTTCAATATTTTAATAAATATTATTTAACCTGCCCCAGAGATTTTATTGATTTTGTTATTATTCCAGGATTAAAAAAGATAGTTTATTTTCCTTCCTTGCCTCTAGTTTCAAGAAAAATAAGGAAATCTGCTATTTCCTTGTTAGCATAATCATATAATAACGGTAGTTTTTTCACTAAAGGCTCTATTTTAGCAGCGGAGAGATGGAAGCTATATACATTTCTAACCACATGTCGAAAACCTCTGTATTCATCAAGGATGTTTCTTGTTTCTCTAGAAATAACGGCAGGCCGTACAAATTCAATTTCTACTGCCATTTGACGCAACAACTCCTGATGCCAGTTCTCTCCTTGTGGTTTGGTTTGATCAACTGTCACCGCAATTAGTTCAAAAATTCTCTCAAGGGCGGTGTAAAAACTATGTAAGTTCAATGCCACACTATCCAAGTAAAATTCATCCCCTGACTGCTTTGCACGGTCCCAAGCACCTTGTATTCGGTCAACAGCCTGCTCTATCTCGTACAATTCTTCGCGAACTCTACCAGCTAGCGCAAGATGTTTCTTATTCATACTTCTATCCCCTCATCTTCAATAGCTTTACGCAAGGAAACCCTACACTCGTTACCATCAACTAAATCAATTTTAATAACTGTAGTTAAACCTGTTACAGCTCCTACTGCTGCATAAAAATTTTCATCTGGGATGCCCCATGTAGCCAGATCAATATCTGACCAACGTGTAAATAAGGAACGGTTAATTAAAGAGCCAAAAACCATTACTTTTTGGGCACCATAGTTGTCTTTTAAGAGCGTAGCAGCTTTCTTTGCAATTTCCCATGCAGCTTCATAACGTTCAGATAAAGTTGTATCCGTTTGAGAAATATCTTCCGTAAAAGTTAAAGGATATTTTTGTATATAATATGCAGATAATTTTTCGGCTTTTGTACTCATTTTTTGCCCCCGTCCTCTTTGCACTATGGAATATTTTGTAAAATTATACCATATATATCTCAGAAGCTCAATTTAAATTTATTGCTAATTAAATATTATCAAACTGTAATCTAATTAGAAAGACTATTTCGGACTCTAATACTTTGAAATATCTAATAATAGAAATTCTTATGTCGTTAGATGAAAGCTAGGTGACAGTTCTTCCGCTTCCTTTCCTACTTATGGGGACTTTAGGCTTTAAATATAAGATTAGGAGATACTCCTAAAATCCTTGCAGCCTGTCTTTGTGTTATTCCATCAATTGCCTTTACCTTTTGTAATACTTCATCTCTTTGGATCTTTGGTAGACCCTTTACTTGTGCGATATCTGTTTCATTAATTAGCTTTAAAATTTCATGTCTTGCTTCTTCATCGGACAAGCGTGTTCTTTCATTGGTTCCTTCATCTAAGCATTTATCATTATTTTCTATTTGATTAAATTCCTTAAATCGTTTTTTTGCAGTATTCCAGTCTTCTGCAAACATATTCAATATAAAACTACTATCTAGTAATGCCTCAGGTATTGTGCTTTTACCATAATATCCAAGGCAACTGCTCCACTTCCATTCATCAACCTTTTTTACTAATCCTGCTTTTACTGGATTTTGGTGAATATATCTTAGTACTATTAATAAATATTTATCTACTTCTACCGTTTCACTTTTAAATCGATCTTGAAAAAGATGCCCTGTTGTTTTATATTTCTGGTTATAGTACCATACATAGCTTACCCCTATACGTTTCATTGTAATAGAAAGGTCTTCTAAACCCTCCTTTAAAATCAAATGAACGTGGTTACCCATCAGACACCAACCATATACTTCTATTTCTGCAACTTGTTTATATTTTTTAAGAGCTACTAAAAATTTTAATCTATCTTCATCATCATGAAAGATCTCCTGTTTATTAGCACCCCTTATCATTATGTGGTATATCCCAGTCGAACTTTTTTCTCTAGCCCCACGAGGCATACTTACCACCTCAACTTGTTTTTATTCTATTTTAACACTCCCACCCTTCAGAAGCAAGAGAACCGTCCCCATGAACCTTCTCTCAAGGAGCCTTGTTTTTTATTTTCATAATTAAAAGACTACTGCTATATGTGTAGTCCTTTGTATAGTGTTTTTTAGTGGATATTCAATATAAAAAATTTCTTAATTAATAATCTAGAAAGGATGTAATGAAAATGTTACTATATAGAAGATATATCCTAGGTTCATAAATAAAAATCTAATTTGGTTTTTTAACTCAACTTAGAATTTAGGTCTTAATTTTAAAATTTCAGGGAGGTATTTTTATGGCTACTATAATAAATATACAAAATGTAGAAGGACAGGTAGTTAAAGATTTTGGTGCTGCCGGATTAGAATATAAAGCACTTTTTGGTGCAGAACCAGAAAGACAATTGCATGCAAATTATGTTACGGTAAATTCAGGTGGTATTACTAAAAATCATACCCATGAGTGGGAGCAAGTAAACTTCATCTTACAAGGGGAAGGTATCCTGGTAATTAATGACCAAATAAGCAAAACTTTAGAGGTAGGAATGGCTGTTCATATTCCAGGAGGAGAAAAACACTTTTATAAAAATCCTGGCTCAGAGCCGTTAGTAATATTAGGAGTGCTAGGGCCTATGCTTGAAAGTGGTAAAAAAGAATAAGATGGGGAGCAAGGCGATAGTCCTTTCCTTCTTCTGGGCTTTAGGCTTTAAACATAAGATTGGAAGATACTCCTTTGAAAATAGGAAAGCTTACAAGGAGGAATAAAAGGATTCTTGGCGAACTGCAAATCTTAGAAAATTATATATAAACATCGAATATAAATGTAAAGGAGGAACTATTATTCATAACATATTAGTCACCTTAACGCCGGCTGAGTCAAAGAGGCTTATAGCCAAAGCAGTTGTTCAGCAACCTGGGGTACAAAGAGCTTTAGCAAACAGCAAAATATTAATTTCCTGTGGAACTACAACAGGATATGTAGTAGAGGAACTATTGAATATTGAACTGGACAAATGGAAATTTCCAAGTGGGGTTGTGACCCTAGGAAGGCAATGCTCAACTCCCGACGATAGTATAAGATCCTTTCTTATCGATAAAGGACAAGTACTGGAACCAGATGTAAACCTAACGGACTATGAGGAATCGGCAAACTTTGTCAAGGGTTTTGGTAGCGATGATGTTTACATCAAAGGAGCAAATGCCGTAGATGCTGCTGGTAATGCAGGTTTTTTATTGGCCCATCCTACCGGAGGCAATTTAGGCCTGGCATTCTCTACTCTTGCCGCTCAGGGCAGTCATTTTATAATTCCCGTAGGATTAGAAAAAATGATAAAGTCGGTGACAGAAGCCTCTAGGGCGGCACCCGGCATTGATAAATTTAAATATTCCTTTGGGCGCGGTTGTGGGTATATGGCTGTTACTCAAGGTACAGTCATCACGGAGATAGAGGCTTTAGAACTTTTAACAGGAGTTACTGCTACACATCTCGCTTCCGGGGGAGTTGGTGGTTCAGAAGGTGCTGTAACACTCTCTTTGTGCGGGGACGATAACCAAATCGATTTGACAGTCGACTTGCTTAAAAAGATAAAGGGCGAAAAAGCACTTAAAGGATGGAAGAAAAAATGTTCAGAATGTAATTTCAAATGTACTTATCAAGATCATAATTAATAATACTATAATCCAACTCGGAAGGCTCTTTTCACATACAAAAAAGCGATAAATAAATTATTATTATTTATCGCTTTTATTTTATTAATCTGCAGTCCACTTACCCATAAGCCGGTCTATCAATTGTTCTTTCCAAGCCTACCGTTCCTTTCCAGGTCGTTTGCAACATCGTCTAAGTCTAGTTTTTCTAAACACTCCCTAGTCGGCAACCCTGCCTGTAGATCCCACCCGCGAAGGTAGTAGTACCTGTCAAGCATTCTGCCCCAATCCTCTTTAGACATTAGAAATCCTTTGTAAAGTCCACTTTTTATTTCCTCATTAAAAAACCTTTCTGGAGGAAAATCATCTTTACGGGTGAAGCCCGCATGCAGTATGTTAAAAGCTTTTTCTAAATTTAAAATCCTATCGGCAATATCAATCATCTCTTCTTCAGTTGTTTCAATTCCTGTGGCTGCAGAATACAATTCACAAAGCTCCGGAATACCTAATAATGTCGGATCCAGCCAGGTACCGTGAGTCATACAGATTCCCAGTGAATTAATCAATTCCTGCTCCCTTTCAAAATAAAGAACAATTTCTGGCTTATCCTTATAAGAAATTGGGTCAACTTCAGTTATTCCCAGAAGTTTTTTCCAAGCCTTGGCTGCTTTTGTGTTCTCCATTGCATAAAGCTCAAATGCAGGAGATCCAGTGGTGTGACCACCGCCTCTAGTGGCAACACAAGCACCAAGCCCCCAGCCTAAAGGCGAACGAATTTCCTCGTATAGTTCCTGCCCTTTGACATGTATTGCATATTCTTCACTGCCCCTACCAATTATCTCAGCAGCTTTCTTACATCCTTCGGCAAGTATGTTCCCAAAACCATCTCTATTGGCAATCTTCCAGATTAGCTGGACTATAAGCTCATGGTTACCCCATTCAAGCTTCAAGCCATCTGTATCCTTCTGTGTAAGTATACCTCTTTGATAACACTCTAAAGCCCAAGAAATTGCTCCTGCTGAAGCATCCAGGTCTAAACCAAGCTGATTACAAAGAGCTTGAACTTTAATAATAGCTGGAGGATATTCCACTCCACACTTTCCAGCATAATCTGCTAAGGTATTGAGGTGAAAACCTTCGTTATACAAGCCCGCGTATGGACCGTGATCAATAAAATATGCTTTACAGCAAGATACCGAACAAGCCATGCAATTTAGGCTTCTAACAGAATAATTATCTTTATAAATGTCAGGAGACATTTGCTCCAAAACATCATTCGGTATTTGAGTTTCTTGAAAGTTTTTATAAGGTAGACTATTGTACTTGTTTCTTGTTTTTGTTCCTGAAATAGTACCATATTCAGATAATTTTTTAAGACTTTCTGAACTTTCTTCCCGCTTAAAAGCTTCGTTTACAGCCTTCATAAACCTCTCTGGATGTGCCACTTCAACTGCGCCTGTTCCTCTTACAGCTATGGCCTTCAAATTTTTGGAACCAAAAATTCCTCCCATACCACACTTTCCTGCTGCTCTGTTTCCTGAAATAACGCAAGCTCCTCTGGCCAAATTCTCTCCTGCAGGACCGATACAAGCTACATGCACCCGTTCATCTTTCAATTCTTCTTTAATAGAATCTTGAGCTTCCCAGGTTGTCTTTCCCCAAAGGTGTCTAGCATCTCTTATCACAATGTCGTTGTTGTATATCCATAAAAAGACAGGCATTTGTGCTCTGCCCTCAATAATAACAAAATCATATCCTGCAAATTTAAGCTCTGGTCCGAAAAAACCTCCACAACTACTTGTACCTACTCCACCATTAAAAGCATTTTTTGACGATATAGAAAACCTGCTGGCCCCAGGAACCAAGGTGCCGGTCAAAGGACCCGTTTCAATTATTACTTTATTGGCCGGTTCATACGGTGTAACCGATGGCTTAAGCTCGTTATACAGTATGCTCTGTCCTATTCCTCTTTGTCCAAGCCACTTATGTGCATATTTCATTGTTGATTCTATTTCAAAAACTCCCGTTGTCAAATCAACTCTTAATATCTTACCGCTATAGCCATAGCAACTCTTATTCATAAATTCACCCCTGACTAAAGGATTTGATTATTGTTTTCTCTTAAACGCAAGATATCTGTCAATTCTTCACGTCCCTCGACAGGGCAGTATTCTATACATTTTTCTTGATTTAATGTACAGTTACATGCAGGATGAGCATCTTTGGTTGTATTGTAGAAAGCAAGCTTAATTTCCCCTGTTATTTTTTTTCGAGACACTTGAATACTTGACAAACTTGGAGCAAAAGTTCCACTGTGGTGAAATGAACATACTAGTTCACATATCCTGCAGCCAGTACATTTTTTAGTATCTAAGATAAACAACATTAAATCCCCCCTTAAAAACCATTCAACTTTCTGTCTTGGCAACGGGATCAACTTCAAGATAATTCTAAAGAATCCAATTTCATAATTGTATCTAACAAAACCTCTACACCTGTTTTAATACTTTCCCAGTCTGTCCATTCCTCTGGACAATGACTTTTTCCATCTTTACTGGGAACAAAAATCATACCGGTAGGAACCTTTTCGGCTAAAGACTTTGCATCATGCCCAGCTCCGCTGACCGTAATTTGATAATCAATTTTTTTGTCTAAGCAGGCATTCTTAATTACTTCTATTACTTCCTTATTTAACATGGTAGGTGGTTTATTGATAAGTAGATTAAATTCAAACCCAATATCTCCGCCTATACTATGGGCTGAATTCTTAAATTTATTGACCGCCTCTTCAATTCTTTGATTATCTATGTCTCTTAACTCAACAATAAATTCAACTGTGCCAGGAATTACATTTACAGTACCTGGGGATGCTTTTATTACTCCTATTGTAGCAACTAAAGGCTCTCCTATTTCCTTTACAATTCTATCTATTTCAATTATTAATTTTGCTGCTCCAATCATGGGGTCTTTTCGTAAACGCATAGGCGTTGTTCCTGCATGATTTGCCTCACCTTTGGCAACAATGCCATATCTTGTAATGCCGAATATCCCAGTAGGTATTCCTATTGGAATACCCTTTTCATATAAATTGGCTCCTTGTTCTACATGTAATTCTAAGAATGTCTTAATACTAGCTGTGTTTCTGACTGATTTTTTTACATCATTAATATCCATTCCGTACTGATCTAGTTTTTCTATTAATCCATCCTCATAGGGATCTTGGAGACCAGCCACTACTCTACTACCAAAAGTACCCCCTATAGCAGAACCCTCTTCGGCATTAAAGGCTACTAGTTCAATCGGATGTTTTGTTCTAATATTGTTTTCATTAAGAACATTAATAACTTCCAATGCGGCAATAACACCTAACGCTCCATCAAATATTCCTCCATTAGGTACAGTATCAAGGTGAGAGCCAACCATAATTGAGGGATAATTTTTGTTATCACCGGCCCTTTTACCAAATATGTTTTTCACACCATCCCTGGTTACATCCAGGTTTGCTTTTTCCATTAAATCAATAAGATCCTTTGCAGCTTCTTCAAACTCTTTACTATAAGCAAGTCTAGTAATTCCCCTGCCTTCCACCCTTCCGATTTCCCCCACTTTTAATAAATTTTCCCTTATTCTGTCAATATTTATTTGCATTATAGTCCTCCTTTAAAAAGGTTTTATTAGCTTGCCCCAGCCTACTGCAGTCTCATCTATGCTACCGTTATTCATTACGACTCTTCCTCTAACTACTGTATGGATAGGCTTGCCCTTTAACTCCCAGCCTTCGTATACCTTTGCTATGTCTTTAGATTTTGAATGCATTTTCTCTATAGAAACTGTAAATGTTGCATCCATATCCACTATTACTAGGTCAGCATCTGCCCCAACCTGGATGACACCCTTTGTAGGATAAAGCCCAAATATTTTAGCTGGGTTTTCACAGAGTAATTCTATAGTTCTTTCGAGAGTTAATCTCCCTTCATTTACTGCATTAAGCATTAAAGGAAGACGTAAATCTATCCCAGGAAAACCTGCAGGTGCCACAAAAATATCTGGAAAACCTGTTTCTTTTTCGGACAATAAAAATGGACCATGATCACTGCCAATAAAATCGACAGAACCATCATTTATATAATCCCAAAGCTTTTCAACCAGCACCTTTTCTCTCAATGGCGGATTACACTTAGCAAAGGGTCCAAATTTTATTAAATCATCTTCAGATAAAAATAAATAATGGGGACAAGTTTCTAAATAAAACTCTTGTCCTTCATATTTAGCTCTCTTAATAAGTTCCATTGCTTCCGGAGTTGAGATGTGACAAAAATCTATCCTGGCTCCCGTTTCTTTAGCATATCGGATAACCTTTGCTACAGTTTCAACTTCAGAAATTGGAGGCCTAGATTCTGCGTGTGCCTTACCGTCTGTTCTTCCATTACTTCTTAAAAGTTTAATCTGCCTTTGAATAATGTCATTATTTTCAGCGTGTACAGCACAAATAAGCCCTGTTTTAGCTACTTCCTTTAAACCATCTAGTAGCTCGCCGTCATTATCCATAGTTAAGCCAACAAATTCTGCATCTCTGCCTTCTGGTGCTTCATGTAAAAATGTCTTAAATCCAACGATGCCTTCTTTGGAAATTCTGGCTATTTCCTGGGGAAACTTTGCACTAGCTGCTCCAAAAAATGCAAAATCAACTATTGATTGGGGTTCGGCAACCCTAATTCTGTTTTGTAAAATCTCCGGTGAATAAGGAGGTGGTGTTGATATAGGATGTTCTAAAACTGTTGTTACACCACCTGCCGCCGCAGCAAATGTACCTGTTTTAAATGTTTCTCTATCAGATCTTCCTGGATCCCGAAAATGAACGTGGGTATCAATGGATCCAGGTAATACATAATTTCCTTTAGCATCTATTACCTCTTTACCATTTGGTAATAAATTTTCATCACAGATTGCTACCACTTTACCTTCATGGATTGCTAAACCTCCATTAAATAAACTTCCATTTGTGAAAACCTTTCCATTGGTGACAACTAAATCTACTGTCTTCATAATTAACCTCCTAAAACTAATTCCTTATATTTAAACTAATTTTTATTTTTCTTTCTATGGCTTCATCAACGCAATAAATTAAAAATACTAAAATACAGGGTTATATCTCCTTACCTTACTTGTTGAAACTTTGTATCTCACTAAACCCGTAGCAATGATTAATGCGCATACAACACCATCTAACACAGGTACACCAATCTTATCCTGTATGATTTTATCCAAGCCAGTCATTCCAGCACATCCTAAAACAATAACCTCTGCATTATCTTCCTTAACAATTATCTTGGCCACCTCTAGATGTCTTTCTTCTTCCGAACATTCACCCTCTAGGGCTTTTGGAGCCCTTACTGATGCTAAAGTATCCTGAAGATGATATTTCCTTGCCAAGGCTTCTTTATTAGGTATTGAATGCTCAACTGGTGCTAGTACAGAGAAGCTATGACCTAACATGGAAGCAATTTTCATTGAAGCTTCGCCTATTCCTACAACAGGTTTTTTTGTTATTTCCTTAATAACATCAAGATTTGGATCAGCATGACATGCAATAATAAATGCATCAAATTCCTTTTCATTTTCACGAACTATATTCACCATACCAGGGGCTGCTTTAATTTGGTCTTCGTAAGTACCAATAAATTTTGGTCCCCCGGGTGTGGATTTACATACAACTTCAAAATCTCCATTTGAAAAGCTATTAGCTGTTTTCTGCATGGCTTCTGTCGTTTGCGTATCTGAGTTTGGATTAATTATCATAATCTTCATTTATGCATTCACTCCTTAACTTTTTATAACCAATATTAGTCCAATTCATCTATCAGATTTTATTAAAACAATAAATTCGGCAACCATAATGCTATTTGTGGGAATAAAATCAAAAATATTAATACAACTAGATCGCAACCAACAAACGGCCAAATTCCTCTAAAAATATCAGTTACAGTAATGTCTTTGGTAACCACCCCTTTGAGAGCATATACGTTTAGCCCTACCGGTGGGGTAACCGCACCTATTTCGGTTAGTTTCAGGGCAATTATACCAAACCAGATGGGGTCATACCCTAAAGAAGTCAATATAGGCATTACAATAGGTAAGATCATTGCATAAATTCCGATAGGAACCATAATCATTCCTAGAAGGAAGAAAATTATGCATATTATAGATAATATGAGAAACGGCGGGAGACTTAAACTAGTTAAATATGAAGTAAGATCAGCAGGTAAACGACTAAGAATCAGTACTTTGCCGTAGTACAAGGCTCCAATGTTAATCAAAAATACCATAGAAGTAGTATTGGCTGACTCCCGCAAGGCATCAGTAAAGTCGCTAAACTTTTTATATTTACCTTCAAATAGGCCAATAATTACAACAAGAATACAACCTACTGCAGCTGCCTCTGTAGGCGTAAATTTACCAGAATAAATACCTCCCAAAATAGTAAAGGCAACCAATAAGATTGGCCAGGACGTACTTACTAAATGTAATCGCTCTTTAAAATTTAATTTTGGTTCAGCTTCTTGCCGTGCTAACAGCTCTTTATCATTTTTTGCCCGGAAATAAATATATATAGAATAAACGACTGCCGTTATCAAACCAGGAACAATACCGGCAAAAAATAGCTTCGCAACAGAAGTTCTGGTAAACAAGGCATATATAATAAACATCATACTCGGGGGAATCATTGACGCAAATGTGCCAGCGGAGGCAATAATTCCCGTAGCAAATGATTTATCATACCCTAAACGGCGCATTTCAGGTAATGCCATCTTGCCAAAGATTGCTGTGGCAGCTATAGAAGCACCAGAGATAGCTCCAAAGGCTGCACAACCAAAACAGGTGGTTATTCCCACTGAACCTGGTAAGCCAGAGGTAATACCATCAGCGCTCTTGTATGCCCTACTAGCAAAGCCCGATTGAACAGCAAGCGATCCTAATAAAACGAATAAAGGTATAGCAGTCCAGCTGGGAGCCGCTATCGAACTATAAGATGCTCCCATTAAAAGAGATAGCGATTTCTCTAAACCAAAGATAAGATAAGTACTAATTAAGCCACTTAAAATAAATGCTATCCCGACTGGAACACTTATGAAAATAAATAGTAATAATAGAGTAATACAAATAACCCCAATTAAGGTTAAGCTAAACATTTTCTCCAACCTCATCTCTTTCATTAAAAATTTCGAAAAACTCATATATTTTGACATCAACTTTCAGGGAAAGATATTTTGTTCTCACCCCAAAAAATCAAGACGAATTGGTTATCTGCTATTAAGTATCGAAAGTTTCTAATTAATAATGTCCTTGTTACAGCCTATTTTTAAAGCTTTATTACTCCAATACTAAAAATAATTCCAGAAGTCAACTGGAGATTTTTCGTTCTTTTATTTTGATATCTGATGGAAAACATGAAGCAACCGCATATCATATAGCTCGAAGTTATAATATATTGTTAATCGGATTTTTCGGTTCTCCACCCAGATTTTTTGCCAGTTATAAAATGATCAATACTTTCTATCAATTTGATCATAATTTGTATAGCAAAAAAGAACAGGCCAACAGCTATGGCTAATTTGGAAGGCCATATAGGAATCATAATCACATCCGCGAAGCTCTCCTTCGATTGATAAGAACCAATAAAGCTTCCCACTGATACATAGAAAAAAATACTGATGGCAATTAAATTTAAAACATTAACTACCATAATATTAATACCTCTCCATTTAGGAGGTAACAAATGTGGGATCATTTCAACAGCGGCATGCTCATCATGCTCCTCACAGCGGGCTAACCCCAAGTAAACAACAGCCAATAAAATCAAAACTGCCAATGTAGTAAGACCGGGAAGTGATTTTCCCAAAGTTCTAGTAACAATATCAATTGTAAGTAAAACCATTATAATCAATAATAATAATCCACACAGTTCCGCAAGCTTGTTGTTTATTTGGTGTATGGTATTTTTTGTAAAACTAAAAAAATTTCTCATGGTTTATACACCTTTTTCTAATTATTTTAAAATACTTAAATGAGATACATGATAATATTTCAAAGGGTCATAGATAAAGTTAAGTATAACCCCCTCCTTTTCTACTTAGAAAAGAAGGGGGAAATTAATTCTTAAATGTTAGTAAACAGTCTCGGAAGAACCTAGTAACATGGTTAGCTAAGCTTTCTATTTCTCTTTTGCAAGTCCATCATCCATAATTTTCTGCATCTTATTAATATATTCTTCTGCATCATTAATACCATGCTTTTCTTTGGCTTCTTTAATCCAAGTATTTCTATTTTTTTCTAAAAGTTCTTTATCGATGAAAAATTGGATATCTTTATCATCTGCTATTTTGACATTAACCCCCGCAGCACGTTCTTCCTCAATAGTTCTTTCTAATTCTTTGGCAAATAACTCGCCAAACTTTCCTTGAGCAATTTCGGATGCCTTCATAATATTCTCCTGAACATCTTTAGGCAAACTATTCCATTTATCAAGATTTATTGTGTGTAAGAATGGTGTTGCCCACCACAGCTGGGGACCCACTATAATTTCTGTTGCAGCTTCATAAAATTTCATCATATGGAAACCGTCATAATTAGTCAACACACCATCAATTACTCCAGTTTCGAGGGACATATATACATCCTCCCAAGGGACACTTACCGGATTGGCGCCAATATGTTTTAATGATTCTAAATGCCAACGGCTTGATGCTCTCCATTTTTTCCCTATGATATCCTCTACTCCGTCTATTTTATAAGTAGCTCCCAAAACAGAGGGGAGACCAACTGTTATTAGTAGAGGTTTTTGATTAATTTTTTCCAATTCTTTAGTAAGCTGTGGAAGTTCTTCTAGGGCATTCTTATAAATTAAAGCGATATTTTCCCATTTTTCAGGAGCTTCGGGAAATAGCTTGAAAATCTGATAACCGAAAAGTTTTTCTGGGTAGAAGTCAGGAAATATTAAAGCCATATCAGTGACCCCGGATGCGGCTCCATCCAGTACCTCTTGTGAACTCAATAAAGAGCCTCCAAAGTTTGCATTAAACTTCACCTTGTTGCCGGTCTGTTTTTGTATTTCTGGAAGCCATACATTATTAACAAACTCCGTTCTCATTCCTCCTGGGGGATCATGATCTGAGTACGTTAAGGTAATTTCTATCTCTTCTGCTGGTTTCTCTGCTGGTTTCTCTGCTGGTTTCTCTGTTGTCCCACAGGCTGAAATTGTCAGCGAAAGAACAACAACCAGAACTAACATTATTAATCCCATTAAAAACTTGGACTTTTTAAACATAATTTTATTACCCCTTTCATATTTTTATTTACTTTGAAATGAAATCTGATTTAAGCCATTTTAATTCATATAATCATCCTCTCCTGTTGTGTTGTTGCCATATTGGCAATAGTGTTTCAGTTTTGTATATTCCAAATATTCTACATACTTTTTAATTTCCCTTCTAATAATTCTAAAAATTTCGAAAAAATAAAAAAAATAGCTCTCTTTGCCTAAGCAAAAAGCGCCATCGCCATTTTATGGTACTCCATCGTACGCAGGAACTACTTTCTTAAGCTAGCTCCTATGTTGGTAAGTTTACCCTTGATAAATTACCTGACTGCCGATATCTTCTATCTTCTCGCATCCGGTAAGTATCATTGCAGTTCTCAATTCATCGGATAGTTTTTCTAGCAATTCCCTGACAGCATCACCGCCTCCTTCGATTGCAGCGCGCGTTACCGGGCGCCCTATAAGAACGGCATCAGCCCCCAGCGCAAGCATTTTCAGAACATCGATACCAGACCTTATCCCACCATCTACAAGTATTGTAAGCTTGCCTTTTACCTGACGTGCAATTGCGGGTAAAACCTCAGCAGTTCCGGGGGTAAAATCTAATACCCTTCCTCCGTGGTTAGATACTACAATCCCTGCTGCCCCTGCATTCAATACCTTCAATGCATCTTCAGGCGTCATTATACCCTTAATAATAACAGGTAAGGGACTTTTAGAAATTATTTCAGAAAGTTCCATTTCCGTTTTAGGTCCTACAAGTTGATTGCTTTTTGTCATATTAACGAGACCCGCTGCATCTATATCAATCCCAACAGCAGTTGCACCGCTCTCTGCAGCAAGCTTAAATCTTTCCAGTATCTCTTCAGAAAAACGGGGTTTAATTACAGGTATGCCCGTTCCCACAGAAGCAATTGCATTGAGGCCTGATTTAAAATGCAAAAGATTAGGCCCATCTCCCGTCATTGCAATACTGCCTGCTTTATTCGCGCCGACAACCACCGCATGATTGTATTCCGCCTCAGATAAAACTCCCCCAAGATTTACGTCCATCCCTCCAATAGGGGCTACCAGTATAGGTGTCTTCAGAGAAAGGTTCATGAATTCAACTTCAGTATGAGGTGAATGTACTCCATGTACTACGGACATGTTGATTTTTATCTTCGCCAACGCTTCCACATTGGCACGAAAAGACGAACCAGTTCCTATTCCCCCCATGCCAGGCACCTCTCCGGCACATACCCTGCCGTCACAATTTCTACAGTTTCGGCAAACACCCTTCATTTTTGCTTTTAATAATACTTCCTCACCATTCATGGCAATCTCTCCTTTTCTTATTTATTCGGTTAAAAACTATAGCCTCCATAATATCCAGGAAAGACAACCTAGAGAGATTCCCTTCATTAAGATATTTCTCGGCACTACTTGTTGTACTGTTTAGTAGATTCATTACTGAATCCCAGCTTTAAAGAAATCCGATTTGCAGCCTTTATTGTTTTTTCCACTATTTCATCTAATGCCTCATTTAATCTTTCGGGTAAGCATACTACGCTTATGCCACCTACGATCTGACATTCATTATTAAAAATTGGCGCAGCAACTGCCATTATACCTGAGTCAAGCTCACCATGCGTTATTGCATATCCTTGTTGACGAATTCGCTCAAGATCCTGCCTAAACTCATCTGGGTCAACAATTGTCTTGTCAGTATAACGAGCAAGTCCCTTTTCTTTTATAAATTGTTCTATGTCAGTCGGATTCATGAATGCAGCTAAAATCTTGCCAGATGCTCCTGCATGCAGCGAAGCACGCCCACCCACGAGATATGTTATATGGACAGGTCGCGAAGAATCCCTCTTATCAATACATATAGCCTCGCCAGCACTATGAACTGTAAGTATAACGCACTCACCCGTTTCGTTAACAAGCCAAGACATCTCATTTTGTGAACATCTGCGTAAATCTTGTCCGTAGCTTACTAAAGCTGCAAATTCCAAAAATCTTACACCTAAACCATATTGTCCAGTTACAATATCTTTTTCAATAAAATCATGTTTTTCCATAGTCTGTAACATCCTAGATACTGTTGACTTGGAAATTCCAGTTTGCCTACTAAGGTCTGATACACGCCATTTTGGTGACCCACTGTCAAAAAAAGTGAGAAGCCATAATGCCCGTTCAAGGGTGCTTAGATAACGTGTTGTAGGTTCCATTTATAGTTACCATCCTTTTTTATTTCGTTGCCGTATTTGGATCAGCGTTTCATTTATAATACTACTTTTCTATATTTTTTTAAAAAGTCCTTCTTCTTTAAGAATTCTAGTATTTGCTAAAATTAATTAGGTTTTTCTGGGTGCAACTCCAATTTAAAATTCTTAACTTAAATTAAATAAGAATTCGGACTTTTTTTATTTTACTAAATACTACTAACTTGATAAGCCCTTCAGGACTTTTTTTAAAATCTAGCTTGTAAATCAGTAATATTAGGATTGCTAGGGCTTATGCTTTAGTAACAGGCAATATATCCATCAGCTCTGGGATCTGTACCTCCGTTAAGTATACCCGTATTTGGTTCACGCCAGATTATCTGACCTCTACCAAACCCGACTTCATCTATCGAATTAATTATATGGTGCCCTTTTCGTTGTAAAGCCTGAGTTATATGATTTGGGAAGTGTGGTTCTACAAAAACCTTTTTCCCACCTTGCCACAACCATCTTGGGGCATCTAAACTGGCCTGAGGATTAAGATTAAAATCAATGGTATTCATAATTACCTGCAAATGTCCTTGGGGCTGCATAAAACCACCCATTACCCCAAAGGGACCAATTGGCTGGTTATCCTTGGTTAAAAACCCTGGGATGATGGTGTGGTAGCTTTTCTTCCCACCTATTAATGCATTTATATTGTTGGGGTCTAGGGAAAAATCCTTTCCGCGATTTTGAAGAGCAATTCCTGTACCCGGGATTACAATACCTGAACCAAAGCCATTATAGTTGCTTTGGATATAGGAAATCATATTTCCTTCTCCATCTGCAGCAGCTAGATAGACAGTTCCTCCTTGGGGGGGAATTCCCGGTGCAGGGTCTAACGCATTTTCAGAAATGCAAGTTCTTCTTTCATAAGCAAATGTCTTAGAAAGCAAATTCTCTGTAGCAACTTTCATATATCTGGGATCACTAATATATTGTTGTCCATCGGTAAATGCAAGCTTCATTGCTTCTATCTGTTTATGATATGTATCTACTGAATCCTTTTCGGGAAATTCAAAGCCTTGTAAAATATTTAATGCCATCAGAGTATTTAAACCTTGACCATTAGGAGGTATCTCCCAAACATCATAGCCCCGATAATTAACCTTGATAGGTTCAACCCATTCTGGATAATATTCTGCTAGATCATCCTTTTTTAAATACCCACCATGCTTTTTCATAAATGCATCTATCTTCTCAGCCAGCTCACCTCTATAAAAGGACTCAGCTTTAGTTTCAGCAATAGACTCTAAGGTTCGTCCATGATCCAGTGACTTCCATACCTCACCTATTTTAGGAGCTCTACCATTAATAGTAAAGGTATCAAACCATGGTTTAAACTCATCCCCTCGAAAATTTTTTTTATAATCAACAAATGCCATTTCCCAGTTTTTTGCAAGGATAGGTGTTAGTGGATATCCTTCAATAGCATACTTTATTGCCGGTTGAAGCACTTCTTTAAATGCTAATTTACCAAATCTCGCAGACAAACTGGCCCAAGCAGCAGGGGTTCCAGGAATAGTCACAGTGAGCATGCCACGTTCGGGGATTTCCTCGTACCCTTTCTTCTTTAGCTCCTCAATTGAAATAGCCCGTGGGGCTGGACCGCTAGAATTCAAACCGTACATTTTTTTGTTGGTCCACAGTATTGCAAAAGCGTCTCCGCCTATCCCATTTGAAGTGGGTTCAACAACAGTTAAACAGGCGGCTGCTGCAATAGCAGCATCTATGGCATTTCCACCCTTTTTAAGCATCTCTAATCCCGCCTGAGCAGCTAATGGTTGTGAAGTTGCCACCATACCGTTTTTAGCAAAAATAGACATCCTTTGAGATTTATAAGGATAATATAAAGAGTCATAATTCATTAGTATTCACGTCCTTTACTTTCTTTGTTATATAAAATAAAAACTAAGATGGTAAAGATCATTGGAGCCTAATCTAGTTCATCTAAAGTTAATGAAAAGCTAGGAACAAATTCCTTCATAAAATAGTCGACTTCTGGTAGCGCGAATTTATCTATCTCAGCTTTTAATGCTTTTTCTGCACTTTTAAATTCTCCATTACCTACTTTTATCTCTTCTACACATTTTAGATAAGCTGATATTTTATCGGCAGCCTTCACAATCTTCCAGTTCTCTTCATCTTCTTTATTAAAAAATAAATATCTCCTATATTTATTTTTTAGTTGTTCGGGCAACATTTTGAAGAGACGATTTTTTGCTACCTCCTCAATTTCACCGAATGCCTTTTTAATTTCAGGATTAAAATACTTTATTGGTGTTGCTAAATCACCGGTTATTACTTCTGAGACTTCGTGATAAACTCCCAAAGCCATTACCCTTTCTGGGTTAAGCTCTCCTTCATAAAACGTATTTTTTATTATTGCAAGCGAATGGGCTATCATTGCAACTTGCAAACTATGCTCCTGAATATTTTCCGGATGGGTATTTCTCATTAAACCCCAACGCTGAATTAACTTCATTCTTGAAAGGAACGCAAAAAAGTGGCTCATACAACCTCCATTTAAAATATTTTAAAAGTTAGTGAGCCCAAGCTTAACAAATTTGAAATGCTGGAGTCACCTATAAAATTCATCGTTCTTCCTCCATATGCCAAGTTTAACACGAAGCTTCGTGTTAATTAAACAATTATTTTCATGGATTATTTAACCTTATTCTGGAACTTATCAAGCAACAAAACGTCAATATATTAAATAAAGAAATCAAAAAAGAAAAGGTGATTTTATATGAAACGAAAATTAGTTGTTATGATATTACTTATCTCCTTTGCATTTTTACTGCTCAGTTGTAATAATGAAGTTAAAGAAACTCAAAAATTACAGCCACAATTAGGTGAGCTACAATACGAAGTAGTTGATACTTCCTCCCAAGAAAGTCTTCCCAGTGAACTGGCAGATTGGTATCAAAAGAACTACAATAAAGAGGGACTGTATTCTTTTGATTATAAAGAAAACACCTATCTACTTCTTAGTTTGGGGGAAAAGCCTACAGCGGGGTATGGAATAGATAGCTTAGTACTCATAGGAACTGACCAAGAGATTAAAGTAAATGCTTCTTTACGTGTACCGGCACCAGATGAAATGGTTGCTCAAGTACTTACCTATCCTAACATTCTAGTTAAGATTGAAAAAGATAGTAGAAAATCCACCTTGGTAGAATTAACAGAAATTTCCGTGGAAAAAGAACCAGTTCAAAAAGACAGCGGAACATATATCGGATTAATTAATAATAACTCAATTGAAATAAAGATAAGCGGAGTACCCGATGAAATATCGGCAAGAGCCTTCCAGCTAGCTGACAAGGTTAAAGATGATTTTGAAAATTTCGGACTCAAAACAGGTGACCAAGTCCATTTCACCTTCTATAAAAACAATAACGGTCAGCTTGTACTAACCAGCATCGAAAAAATACAAAACTAAAACATTAGGCAGTCCGTAAAAAACCCAGAGGGTATAGTTTACATCCCTCTGGGTTTTAATTTAACTGTTCTTATTATAGTGGCATCTCGGGTAGCGGCAATCACTGCAATCTCCCTTGTTAGATGCTATTGGGGGTTCTCCTTTAACTTCACTCTCTATGAAATTAATAGTTTTCTCAAGTTCCTCTGCGCTGCCCTCGACCGCTAATACAACAGCTCCTTCATTACCGCCAATTCCACCGGATGCTACGTGAGTAGCCTTTACCCCAAATAAAATCTTCAGTGCTTCAATTTCCGTAACTACAATAGAATTTGTAATACAAAACATCCCGAAATCTGCTCCCAGAGAATGATCCAATCTGCGGGCTCCAACTACTTTAGCCGCTTCTTTTACAGAGGGAACTAATTTTTCCAAGCCCACGGGAGTGATGTATGTAAGACCTTGTGAAGTTACTGTGCCAATTATTTTAGGTACCGTACCACCGTCAAAACCAGACGTAATTACTCCCACGTTACCTTCAGTATCAACTGCATTAGCACCTTTTATTACTACAGTTTCCAGATGGAAATCCTGAAAAACCTCTTCTAAGGATTTATCAATTGGTTCCCCTTTATAAAGAACATTAGGAAAAGGTTTTCTGGAGTCGGGTTTCGTAATACATAACACTCCATCTGTGCTTGTACCAACTGTTGCTAGGTGCGGCTTAATTTCCATGTCTCCCAAAATTTCTTGAGCCACAAAACCGTTTGTAGTTCCTCCTGCTAAGATAATGTAGGCTTTTTCCTTAGCCTGTTTTACCTCCTCCATAGCCGCAACTGCCTTAGCAATTAAGCGTCTGGATTCAGCTGATTTTAATGTAAAAACAGCTTTCAAGTTAAATCCTCCTTTTTTAGCGAATATATATTAATTATCTAAAACTGTATAAAAATCCTTCTTTAACCACATGCCTGGATAAATATGGTCTATTGGGACCAAGTTAAATATGCCAGACCCCTTTCTATTATTCATTTAAGTATGTGCTCACCCTGTCTTGAATCAACCGAGCAGTCACTTCCGCTGTCTTTTGCCCTGTAAAGAACGCCGTGGTTTCTTCCTGCATAATTGAGATAATCTTTTGGTCCGTTCCATTGTATATATTCGCTTTATTCAGCAGGCTTTCGACAAAATTAATCTCCTCCTGAGTGGGAGGCTGTAGCGTTATACTTTGAGCTTGGCTATTGTTGGCGCCTTTCATGATCATCCTTCCACCCTTTTGTAAAGACTGTATGGTATTCTGGGCAATTTGGGGAACCACACTCTTATTAATCGGCATTCCAAAAAGTGTTCCTTGGGACATCATCTCATCGGATACCAATAATTTCAAGAATTCCCAGGCCAGTTCTTGATGGGGTGAATTGTTGCTAATCCCATACATGGAGTCCGTGGTAAAGAACAGATTACCTTCGTTTCCGGGGGGCTTTAAAAGTTGAACCTCTCCGGTGAAAATCGTCTTAGTCGCTTGCAGATCCATAAATCCTCTAAGGGGAATAAGATTAAAAACAAGCTTACCCCTGGATGCCAGATCCATCATATTGGTCTGGGTTGTATCCGTATTAATAAGTTTGTGGTCAATCAGATATTTACTCAGGTTTAGGAGGTCAAGAAATTCTTTTCCGGTAAAATTTGCTGTCTTTTTCTCCGAATCAACCAATTTGCCATAGTTTTCTCTAACTAAAGATGTAATTAGTCTTTTTTCATCCATCCCAGCCAAGGCATACAGTTCCTGGGTTCCTCTAGTTTTATTGTCGTTAATGACCTTTTCTGCCATTTTGACAAAATCATTCCAACTCCAAGTGTTATCGTCAATTTTCACCTGGGAATTTTCCAGCAAAGTTTTATCGGCGGCCATTATATCAATACTGAAACTAACTGGCAGCCCATAGAGATTTCCTTTATATTCTAAAGCCTCTAGAATATTCTGGTAGTACTTACTACTATTAAAGCTCTGATCCGACTGCATCATCTGGCCTAAGTTGAGCAAAAGATTCTTATCCGCATAGGTTTCATAAGGCAGGTTGTTTAACAAGATGATATCACTGCCTTGGCCGGACATGAGCTGGGTATTCATAGCCATCACATATTTTTCGATATCGATAGGATCTTCAGTCCTGATAATGATGCCCTTTCCTGAAGCAGGGGGCAGAGGATTGGATGTATATTCCTTCACTTCCACGTTAATGCTGGGATGAAGTTCCTGAAATTTCTTTACGACCATATCCAGATACATATCCTTTGTAACAACCGAAATGGTAAAGGAATTATTTTTGCCCTGAGCAGCCTGATTGTTGCCACATGCGTTTGAAAATACCCCTATGAAGAGCATCAGGGCCGTAACGGTCATGACTAAGGGAAACAAGAAAAAGATGACCAAAATTAGTAAAACTGTAAGCTGGAGTACTTTCTTTAGATGGTTCAAAACACTCAATCCCCCCTTATGGAATGAGGACATACCTGCTGAAGCTTAGTAGTCTTTAGTGGACAGGAATGTCCCCAACTAATCAGTTTATTATGCTGTCGATCTTTCTTTCTACAATAAAAAGCAATAAAACCACGGCCACTATAAAGAGGGCCAAAATGAAGGCCGCAGAGGTCAGTTTCTGATAATCCAGAGCCATGAACATATTGTTCATGTAGTGCTGCAGCATATAGATACTGCTATGGGGATATTCTCCGGCGATAAGGTACGTCTCCCGGAAAACCTTAAATGAATTGATAATCGAGATAACAAAAACAAAAAAAGCAGTAGGGGTTAGATAAACCAAGGTTATCCTGAAAAACTCCTGCCTACGGCTGGCCCCGTCTATCCTGGCCGCTTCGTAGTATTCAACCGGTATATTCTGCAATCCGGTCAGGAACAAGATCATGCTGTAACCAATATTTTTCCATAGAAAAACCACCAGAACCACAATCCGAGCCCAGTCTGTTTTCATCTTAAAAAGGGCGGATACTAGCTTTCATGAATCACCGGAAATTCATGAGGTTGGCCGTCTGGTTGTAAATGAACTGTCCCATACCGTAACTATAATTGGCGTCAATATAGAACTCACCCCCAAGGAGTATGATCTCCTTGTTTATTTTGTTAGGAATAAGAATATCGTGCTCTCCCGGGAGCTAATTCTCAACAAGGTATGGGGTTATGAGTATTACGGTGATTTAAGAACCGTCGATACTCATGTTAAAAGGCTACGCCAAAAATTAAAAAGCGAGGGCGATATTATCTCTACCGTCAGAGGTAGCGGTTATAAACTTGAGGTGACAAAATGAAAAAGGAAAGTATTCCCTTTAAACTTTTTATCATTATTTGAGGACAAAAAACAACTCATACTTAAGACCATCAACAAGTCAACTTCACTGATGAAAGTGATATATCTAAAGCAATTAAATTAGCTGAGGAATCTTACTGCCCGGTATGGGCAATGCTGAAAAATAATGTAGAAATTACTTCCGAATTTAAAACCAATATCTCCTGAAGGTTACGCCGAATAAAACTAATCTAGAAAAACACAGGAGAATGATATGTTAAAAAGGTACCCTCACCGGGGTACCCTAATTTTATTAAAAAAGTAGATGCTAGTGATCCTTTTAAAGTAATAACTTATTAAAACTTAATGAGGCTGTGAAACTGTACCACTATTTTGTTCTACATGTGGTGAATATGGAGAAAAGAAAGACTGGCTTTCGCTGAAAAAACGTCCCTGCTCTTCATCTGATATATATCCTAGTTTTACCCCGGTTGCCTTTGAAAGGAAAGGATCAAGTGAGCATAAATCTGACTTTGCTACCTCCGATAGAGCTGTTCGTCCCATAGATATTGCTACCAACTCCATTTCTTTTACACAAGCATTCAAGTATCTAGATAGACTCCGGGCCCCTTTATCAATATCAAGCGTGTCTGTCATTTTTCCGGTATAGACTACAAGGCTTGTGGGAGGCTCAAATGGTACTGTCTCTACCATTTGTTCACTAACTAAAGCCATTACTGCTGCAGTCCCGATATATACGGCATCGGCCCCAAGTGCCATGGCTTTAAGAATTTGACCAGGTGTAACGAGACCACCGGTTGCAATAATATTAGTCTTCTTAAACACCTGTTTGTTAATAAAGAATTGGGCTGCTCTACTTATTGAAAATAAGGTGGGTAGTCCCATATCATCCTGTAAGGTGGGTGCTCCCCCGTGGGTTCCTCCCTCAGCGCCATCTACTGTAACAAAATCCACTTCCGCTTCAAGAGCAATCTCTAATTCCTTCTCTAAGTGATGTGATGCTGCAATTTTTAGTCCAACCGGCACACCAGTTTCATCTTTAAGTTTCCGAACCAGTTGAATAAAGTCTTCCTTATTGTAAACACCGGGGAGGCGTGAGTGAATAACCGCATCTTCTCCTTCCGATAGTTCAAAAACTTCTCGGTAATCCTCTCCAATGTTCTTTACAGAAGTACGTTGGGGACTGGAACCTTGAGCACCTTGACCTAGTTGGATTTCAATAGCATCTAGTCGGTTGTATTTCTCCGGGGTATTCATCCACCCTCCTCTATTGTACTGCCCGATAAGGAGGCTTGCAGCAGCTCTCTCTTCTTCCATTAATCCAGCTTCACCGGTATTTGTTGCTGTTCCTGCCATGGAAGCACCCTTCGCTAGGGCAATCTTAGCACTTTTACTTAAGGCACCACCAAAGGACATGGCAGCAATCATTATAGGTATTGAGAGGGTAAGTGGTTTTCGAGTGTTATTACCGATAGTAACGGAGGTGTCGATTCCAACATTCTCTGGAGTGGGAAAACGAAAAAGATGAACCGGATTAAATAATAGTTTCTCCCATGGTGAGAAATGGAGGTGACTACCAAGGGGCCTAGGAACGGGTGTGCCCTGAGTTGCCCGCATTACGAGTTCTACTAGGTTGATGATGCCCACCTTTTTAGTAGCAGGAACCAATTCAAAAAGATTTTCTATGTATTGATCGTAAGAAACACGAGTAATTCCCTTATCAATAGTTTCGTTTATCAAAGACCGAACGTAATTTTCGATAAGTTTCATTTATTCTTTATTCACCTCTTTGTTAACTATTTTTTAGGGATTCTTCAAGGTTAGTTATCTTTTGGTTCATGCTAACACACATTTGTTTAATTGTACCTAATTGTCGCGAGGCACTATGCTCCTCTACCGCCACGTCCCTTAATTCATTATGGTCAAATCCAGCCAGCTTATTGTAGTGCTCCTTTTCAATACTTGATAGCGTACCAGCCATTGTCTCAATTCTACTTATTTCTGAGGATAAGTAGGAAAGAGTATTTAATAGTTCCTTTTGATCCATTTTTTAGCACCTTCCTTTTTTTTCATAGTATTGTTTTTTAAACGGTAATTTATCCTCTCAATTTTATTGCGAAACATGGGAAGTACGGAATAGAATAACTCAGGAAAAAAGTATTGATTTATTTATTCGGGGCAACTTTTTTTGTACTAATTAGATATTTATGGAAGAAGTACTCTACTCCTGCGACAATTCCTGCAAATAATACTAATGAAAAAAGACTTGTAGTAAATTGAGGTATTATTAAGCTATAAATATATGCTGTTAAAGCAGCCATGACGCCATCACCTAGAGAAGCAACTATATTGCCAAGCATTGGCAGTACCACAAGATCGCCTAATAGATAATTAAGGGCAGTGCCCAATAAACTTATTATAAATATACTAGCCAAAATATTATTGTCAATAAAGCCAAATGCAACCCATGCCGCAGCAAAAGTCATAATAATTTTTAATAGTAAGGCCTGAGTTGTTTTAGTCATCGTTTTTACCCCCTAAATGATAACATAAACTACTGCCTTCATTTTATATCAACCCCCGAACGGTTTATACGTTTATACAATAAAACAAAACCCCTGGAAAAGCCCAGAGGCAAAAGTTTATTTAAATATTGGCATTCAATACCCAGTCTGCTTGTTTAAATGATTGGCTAATCTGCTCTTCAGGTGAAAGATATGGATTATACCAACCCTTTTTTAGTGATAAAGCAGTCATTGCTTCATGAGCTAAAACACTTTGAGTTAAGAATTCATTATAAATTCTTCTAACTTCGGGAGTTGCAGATTCTAAGGTAGCACCAAGATAAGCTACAGATGCTCCTTTAAGACCCATTAAAGTATCATTGGCAATTACTTGATCATTGAGTTTAAAATCATTATCATTTCCGAGAATATTTTGGATGAGATTTGCCATTAATGCACCTCCGAGGCAATTATATCATTTTCAGTTATAAATTGCTTTAGAGCTTTGATTCTCGCCTCGCTTGCCTGAACTCCGGATTTTGCTAAAGTCAAGAATTCATCATCTTTAATTAGGGTTTGGGTTGCTTTTGCTTTAGCTACTGAATTGGTCTCCATTTGCAATAGCTCGCGAATTTGGAGCATTTCCGCAGTTGTTATTTGGCTCATATGTTATTCCTCCTAGCATTTTTTATTATTATTAGTTAAAAGTATTAAATTATTCTCCATTTTAGAAAAACAAAAAAAGAGCCTTGGAGGCTTAAAGTGCACCCCTATAGCTCCTTCTTAATACTGCTTTCACCTTCCTGCATTGCAGTTATGGTATCCACAGGATCTTTTGTAGATTCCATTCTTTTCCCATCTCTTAATTCTTTATCAATTTTTTTCTCTTTTTTAATTTGGTTAAAGGCTTTTCCTTGATCCATACGTATTTTATCCTGCATAAGATAACCCCCTTAACAAGTTTAGTATATTTTTTGTATATAGGGAGTTAAATATTCAAATTTAGAACAATAAAAAATATCTCTCGAATAAATTTCGACTACTTGGCAAATTAATAAGAAAAAGGAGATGAGCAGATGGATCAACAACAACATATAAATTGTATTATTTGCAAAACATACGTCCATAAGGGCTCAAATCTATTCTGGGCTGATGGAATTGAAAAGGAATATCAAAAATAAGAGGGGCGGAATTCTATGCCCCTTTATTGCTAGATAACACATGTCTCCATTATTAAGTGGTGTTCGAATATTTGCAATTCCCATCCCTTACTTCTTTTTTCTTGTTCATAAATGTAGGATTCCGCATCTTTTTTTCTGATAAATATCCGATCTAAGGAGACAACTCCATTAGTATCTATCAGCTTAACTACAAAAACCTTCAACATAAGTGTACCTCCTATATTTTTCGTAAGATATTAAAAAATTTAATTATTTTATTTTTTAGCTTATAAGGGAAAATATAATGTTTATATATTCTTTATATTTATTTTATACGAAAAATTTTTATTTTTCTATATTATTCTGAATTTTTTATTTACTTTTATATAAATATTACGTAGTTATATAATAAGTTTTTTTTATAAGACTGTTTATTGATGTTAATTCAATCCTATTTCCTTGCATTTCTATTAGTAACGTTTTAAGTAATCATAGTAATCAATAACATTTATAAAAGAAAAGTGAAAAATATGCAGGAAACTATTATAGAATACACGAAATTTTTATATACTATATTATAAGACATCTATTTTTGAAATTAATTAAAACAACATTACAAATACAAGATAAAATGCTTATAAGCTTTGAACCGGAGTTAAAATATAATCAGGAGGTGAATTATGAAAAAATATGTAGTAAAAATTGTAGATACAAACGGTGTTGTATCTGACGACAGGATATTTTCAAACAGGGACGAAGCGGAAATATATAGGTTTGAACAAGAGCAAAAAAGCAAAGGATGGGAGCTTCATATTTTTGAATATCCTGTCATAAGTACTAGCCTAATGTAAATAAAATTAAAGGCAAAAAAAGAAGGTAAGTGTAATTGTTTGATACACTAGTAAATTAATAAATATATAAAAGTCCAGTAGCTAGCTCTAGCCACTGGACTTTTGGTTTTAATAGACATAATTGGTTGAACCTATATACTATTAATTGTTTAAATTCTTAATAATTTAGGTAATTAGATTTAATAAGTAATATAATTAAATAGGAGGTAACAATATGATTAAGTGGAAAGATGATTATAAGATTGGGGTACCACAAATTGATGAACAGCATGAAAAACTTTTTGAAATTTGTGATAGAGCATATGCACTTTTGAAAAATAAGATCTATCTTGATAAGTATGATAAAATCATCCAAATCCTAGAGGAATTAAAAGATTACACAATATATCATTTCAAATTTGAAGAAGAATATATGCAAAAAATCGGTTATAAAAAACTACTATCTCAGAAGGTTTCTCATAATGATTTTATTGAAACAATTAATAAAATTGACTTAAGAATAGTTGATGAAAAACAGGATGCAGCAATAATGGAGGTTTTAGATTTCGTCCTAAAATGGATTGAGCATCATATCTTAAATGAAGACAAGAAAATTCCTACAGTATAGTTTAAACAATTGTATCAAAGTTTTAATAAAGGGGTGATATCTTCTGGCTAATAGAAAAATATCCCAAAAGGATTATGCATTTATGAAGCAAGAATTAGAATATTTCTCTACAACTTCTGTAATTTCCGAGGAAAATAAAGATAATATATTAGCAAACTATGAGGTTAAAAGCACTAGCGGAAACTTTATCAAAATAATATTAACACTGGGTGCTCTTTTGTTAGGCTTAGGAATACTTAGCTTTATTGCTTCAAATTGGCAATATCTCGGCAAGTTATCCAAGTTCACTATTCTACTTGGTATTTACTTAATTGCAAATTTAGGCAGTTACAAATTATCTCAAGATTTTCCTAAGACAAGTATTAGTTTAATTTATCTTGGAGTTTTAACATATGGAGCAGCTATTTTCTTGATTGACCAAATGTTTAATTTCAGTGGTCATTTTACTTCGGACTTCCTGCTTTGGGGTCTAGGCATCCTACCTATGGGAGTTATATTTAAGGATAAGTTAATCTTCATTTTTACTCATATTTTATTCTTGGTTTATCTAAATGGTAATTTTGATATTGATGGGTTACCCCTAATCATGTTAATAGTTAGTCCAGCATTGTACTATTTAAATACGGTACTAGGTAATTCTAAATTGGGTTCTTTTTTTAATAACCTGGTTGGTTTAAATACCCTTGGATATTTTGCACATTACTGGGGTCTAGATGGTTTTTATATTTGCGTTATGTTCCTACTTTTTGGTGTATTGATGTACGTAAAACCTTTAGGAATGAACAAAGAAATCATGAAGGTGCAGGGTAATATTGTTATCGGCATATCAGGCCTTATACTAACCTTCAAAGACACTTGGGATATAGTTCCTTTTGATTCCAGAATTATGACCAGCCTTGTATTTACTTTAATCTTTTTATTATTCTTATTTAATACAGTTAGAAAAGGTAGTTTAATTTCCCTGGTTTTTATATGTTTTACTATTTTTAGGTTTTATTTTGACACTTTTTATGACTTTATGCCTAAGTCTATCTTCTTTATTATCGGAGGGGTTATCTTGTTAGGCTTTGGTTATTATTTTGAAAAACTAAGAAAAAAGGGGGTTACTATTGGTGCTTAATAGAAAAAGCTTTACAATCGCTGTGGTAATCCCGGTTATTATTCTCTTAGGAATGGCAGTACAGCCAGTACTAACATTATTTTTCGGTCAGGAAATCTTACTGGAAACACGACCATTTGACCCCCGTGATATCTTTAGAGGAGACTACGTAAACCTTTCATATAAAATTGAAGAGGTTGCGCTGGAAAAATTTCCTCAAGAATTGATAGAGCTTACTGGAAATGATGTAAATAGGTTGCCAAAAAAGATGCAGAAAATTTATGGTGTTTTAAAAGAAGAAAGCGGTCATATGGCAATAGATTATATCTCTTTTGAAAAACCAAAAGATCGTATATATATAAAAGGCCGACTCCCCTCATATAATGTTTTTCTGTATGGGGATAAATCTCTAGATAGTCCAGTTTTTCTTAATTTTGGTCTGGATAGATATTATGTGCCTGAAAATACTGGTACAGCACTTGAGAAAGCAGCTAGACAAGGGAAAATTGCCGCCAGAGTAAAAGTATTTAATGGCTATGCTCTTCTTGTTGGTATTGCAATTCTCTAGTTAAATTGAAGTGGAGAGGAACTAGTTTTTGTTCCTCTCCACTTTTTAATATCCTCTGGCTGAACCTGGGAACCTGCTATCAACTTCCGGGTAATAGCTATCCTCAATAACCTGGATAGCAGTAGTCGAACCATAGAAATGCCCTAAAGATAAGTATTCCAAAGGATATTTATCTTTAAGCAGGTTAAGCAGCTGTAAATCAAAAGCTTCTTTTTCAACCCAGAGCTTTCTGCCCTCACAATGTATTCTCGGGGTATCCAGGGCTTCCTTTAATGTTTTATCTAGAGCTATTATCTGAATAATTACTGCTGCAACTATGGTTATAATTCTTCTCGAACCTGGGGTCCCAATAGCTAAAAAAGGCCTATTATTTTTAAGAACAAGGGTTGGGGTCATATTAGATAAATTAGAACGATTTGGCTGTGGGGCATTAGGATGCTGAGGATCTGTACTAAATTGAGACATTCCGCAATTGAGGACTATCCCCGTTCCCGGAACTGTTAGGCCGGAACCAAACCAAAGTTGACCGTTAGTTTGGGTTAGTGTTACCATGTTTCCTTCATTGTCTACTGTACATAGATGGGTAGTATGACCAATATCCTCAGACTTAGTAAAATATGTACTATATTCACCCCTTTTTATCTTCTCAGCAGCTTTTTTACAATATTCCTCATTTATTAAGTGCAGAATTTCAGCTTCTTTAACTGTTCTTTTTTCTAATACTTTAAAACGATCCTCGAAGGCTGCCTGCATGACATGATACATAACATCAAGGTGTTCTAGCTTTGAAAGCTCTTTTAACTCAATTTTTTCGCTGATCTTCAATATCTGTGCCATTGTAACGCCGCCAGAATTAAATAAAGGGAAATATATATCATAGCCATGATAATTAATTTTGCCTGGCCTCTCTATTTTAACCTCATAATTTACTAGGTCTTCTTTTGTTAATATACCCTTTCCTTTTTTGATAAGAGCTAAAAGCAAATCAGCAATTTCACCTTGATAAAATACATCTTCCCCCTGCTCCTGTATTTTTTTTAAGGTCCGAGCATAATCGGTTAGCTTTAAGAAATCTCCTTCTTTAACTTTGTCCGCCTGAAACACTTTTTTAGTTTCTGAATCTAAGTGTTTTTCTTTTACTGCTCTGTATAGAGCAGAATTTATTTGAAATCCGCTTTCAGCTAATACCCGGCTTGGCTCAATACACTGACTTAAAGATAATTTGCCATACTTTTTTGAAATTGTACTTAAGCCCTTTAGGACCGTAGGTATGCTTACCGCTTTATGGCCCACTGTATTAGAACTATCAACAAACATATCCGGACTACTATTTTGTGGAGCTTGAGGACCAAAATTTACTACTAGGACCTCCTCTTTTTCTTTAAGGTATATTGTTGCATAACCGCCTAAACCTCCTAGCCCGGAATTTTGTGGGTCGACAACACTTAAGGCGAAAGCAGTAGCTACCGCAGCATCGACGGCGTTCCCACCAGATTTAAGAATTGAAATACCTGTTTCTGTTGCGAGTTTATGCGCACTTGATACTGCACCATTTTTATACACAGAATGCACTCCCTAATTTTATTCATTCTTCCTTATTCGTTATAAAATATTATTTTCCTATTTAAGTATAAAAAAATAAAACCCTAGATTAATCATAGGGTTTCATTTAAAGTGTAAAGATTAATTTGCCTAGTACATTTTCAACGGGAACACTTCCTATTATCCTGCTATCTGCACTATGATTTCTATTATCACCTAAGACATAAATATGTTTTTCTGGAACAACTACCTTAAGATTAGGTGTATGCATTTCTTCCTTAATGTACGTTTCTTCTAAAAGCTCTCCATTGCGATATATCTGCCCATCTTTAAATTCAATAACATCTCCGGACCTACCGATTACTCTTTTTATCCAATACTTATCTTCTGGAATTAATTTAAAAAGGAGTGAGGAAATCTTATTATATTTAAAGGTAAAAATCAGGTCATCTTTTATTGTATGTTTTTTCTGTACCTGACTATCAATAATAACAATCTCCTCATAGTCTGGCTCTAAGTCAAAAGTGTTCAGGATTTTCGACATTACTACCAAATCGCCTTCTTGAAGGGTAGGTTCCATAGAAGAGCCGAAAACATTACTGGGTTGAATTAAAAAAAGATTAATAATTACAGCTATCACTAGAGCTAGTGCAACCGTACTAATAGCTTCAGATAAAAAACTAAATAATTTCAATGGTTATCCCCTCATAATACTTATTTATATATAAACATAATATATCAATTATTGCTCATTGAATAGAGTTAAATTTTAGCTATCGAAATAAAAAATAATTATACCTAATAATATATCCGGGTAGAGTTACCGCAATTATTGCATGTTATGTATATTTCACTATTGTATATTTCAGCCTCATCTAATTCCATATTTATCTCAATAAGGGATTCATCAACAACTCCACAATTCTGTCCCTTTACAATTAACGCTTCTTCATCACATTTTTGGCAAATAATTTTAAAATCAGTACTCATAGATATTACCTCCTTTTGCCACTATTCTTCGCCATATTTTTAAAATTACCTTTTCAAAAATTTCAACAAATTTCAACAAAAAAACCAGCACAAGGCTGGTTTTATAAGGCTTCGCTATTAGTTAACTACTTCTTAATCAAGCTTTCTGCTGATAACTCCAAGAGGCTTACAGCCTTTTGAATAAAATGGTCTCTTTTTTCTGGAGCAGCTTCCTGTAATTCTTTTTCAAGTTTATCCATAATAGCAATTGTCATATCAAGTAACATAACATCACCCCACTAATCTATGTTACCTTTAGTATAGCCCTGAGGTGCTTTTTAATTCCTTAGTTTAGAGAAATTCCTCAATATAGTTTTCAATATCTTCTATAGTTGGTATACCTTCAGTGGATACGATATGCCAATTCAAGATAAATAGTGGGTAATTATTCCTGTTATAATAATCAATATCCATGTGTTGTGATAATCCGTTAATTTTATTGCCATCATATACTTTGATAATCATCTGGGGATATTTTTCTCGGAGACTATTAAAAAGTTGAGCTAATATATCTGCATCACGATTATACCGAGGATCTTCATTCTCATAAAGAAATACTTCCATCCGTAAATCTTGCACCTATATCACCCCAATTAGATAATATTTCCTTTGTATCATAACACACCGTTAAAAATATTATACAATAAATTATAATCCGCGCCAGCCCTCAGGGCGAAAAGCTTTATCTCCAACCTTTTTAGCGTCATTAAGAATATTTAAAAGCATTTCCTTATCTTGATTTAATATACCTTTTAAAGCTAGATAATTAGAAGCATGATTACTTCTAAACACACAATTTTTTAAATCCAAATTATGAATAATTTCAGATAATTCATCTATAATTTCTTTTGGCTCTAATAAATTAAATTCTCCCCTTCTCACTTGACTAGCTAAGGGAGTAATATCTTCAACCATTAGAGTCAGGGCTCCTAAATACTCTGGTTCAATCCCATTTATTACTCGAGCAGTCTCTTGGGCATGTTCCTGCCTAAGTACTCTTCCGCCTAAACCTAAAATAATAGTACAAGATAATGCAAAACCAGCTTTCCTTGCCTTCTGTCCAGCTTCTATCATTTCTTGTGCTGTAACACCTTTATTTATTAGCTTCAAGACCTCTTCGCTTCCGCTTTCAACCCCTAAATAGAGCATAGTGATCCCACTAGCCTGTAATTTTTTAAGCTCTTCCTCGGTTTTTTCCAAAATATCCCTAGGGCCCGCATATGCAGTAACCCTTTCTAAATTGGGAAAATCCTTATATAGTTTTTGGACTATACCTTCGAGTAGCTTTGATTCTATTGCAAGAGCATTACCATCTGCTAAAAAAATTCGTCGGGCCATAGGATCATACTCTTTAGCCCAACTGATATGCTCTTCAATCTCATGCTCAGATAATAATCGAAATTTTTTTGTCTTATACATAGAACAAAAGGTACATTTATTATGGGAACAGCCATGGGTGATTTGCAAAATTAGGCTTTCTGCCTCACTAGGTGGGCGATATAAAGGCATATCATAAGGCATTTTGCAAACTCCCCTCTGGGCAATACTCATACCCATTTTCACTTTAGTTTCCATGCCCTTTAGTGTATTACAAATCAGATCTTCATCAACCGTTATCGTTCCAGATTTCAAGAACATTATTACAGTTGACCCGCCGTATTTAAAATAACCTTTTTCTTCGCCTTTGGCCACTTTATCATTAGATGCATAGGTCTGAACTATAGTTCCTACACAGGTGGCACCGACTTCAATCAGTAGAATATCGTCAAAAATATCAGAATGCAAAAGTGTTAACTGCCTTTTGTTTCGACAATAAACCTGAGCCTTTTTTCTAAGTGCTATGGGGTTTACAGAATAATAATCTCCTTTGATTTCCTGGGCTACCTCAGCAATCCCATTAGCAGGAAAATGAAAACGATGATAATCAATAGGACATAAACGAAGAACAAAACAAAAACCGTCTCTATAATCTTGGGCCAATTTTTGATCACCGATTACCTCTATCAAGGAAAAATTACTGCCTTTTACCTGTATAAGCTGGTCTATATCAATATTTGCATAAGCCAAAAGTCGACCATCAGCAGGGCAAATTAAACTGTTAGCATTTGTATCAATTGGTCTAGCGCCTTCTTTTAGCTCCCGATAGAAAAAATCATTAAATGAACGATACTCCTCTATAGGTATTTTGTAATCAGTCATATCTATTTCATAGTCCTTTACAAAGGCGGCTATCTTTTTAGAACTTATTGCCCTATCTTGAAGCTTCCCATAAAAATAACTAAATAGCTTTTTCTTAAAAAGTAGTTCTAACAAACCCATCCCTATTGGGTGCTCATAAAGCCATTTTAAATACCTCTCTCCAGCTACTTTCTCTTCTTCTATATTCGTGGTTTCTCGATCAATATACTTTATCGCCAAAGGGTCCACCTCACAATTTCTTAATTCCCATAACCACCGTAGAAATACTTAGGCTCATACATTACTACAAAAGCATTTGGCTTTAGCTCTCTTATTCTTGCTTCTAGACCTGCATATCTTTTTTTCTTTACAAGAATATACAGCATATCCTTGTCACCCTTCCAGCCACTGACTTTCCAATTTGTTATAGCATAATTATCTTTTCTTAGGGCTTCTACTAGGCAAACTAGATTTCCTTCAGCAATAACCTGCACAATCAAGTGTCCCATATTAAGACTTTTCTCAACAATTGAGCCTGTTAAAACTCCTGTTGCATAACCAGCAGAAGCTATTAATATTCCAATAATATTAGTTTTACCTGTTCCTCCAATGGCATAAGCGAAGGTTGACATATATATAAAGTTTTCGGTAGCAGCAATAATTGATGCTACCCCTTTTTTACCTCTGATAACCATAATAACTCGGACTGTGTTTAATGAAACATAAATAGCCATCGCAAAAAAAATAATAAGATATTGTTGCATTACCCTGTATTTACCTCCACCCAATTTAGAAATTATTCTTCTTTTTCATTTTACTTTGTATCATTCAGAATTATCAAGTGTTGCCCGAAGGATCCCCGTTTGAATGATTAGGATCCTTCTGTCGTTCCTCCCTCAGGATGACATGGATAAAATGGATGACATAATAACCATCAGTAGCCATAGTAATGACAGGATCTGGCTTTCTTTAGGTTCTAATAAAAAACTTATTTCTTTTGCTTTCTATTTTTAAAAGTGTTGGTTTCTTTTCTTGGCGGTTTAATTAGCGCTTGAGGACCAAAGCCAATTAAATCCTTGCGTTCAGCCTTTATTAATGCCTCTAAAACAAGTCCATAGTTCTTGGGGTCTCTATACTGTAATAAAGCACGCTGCATAGCCTTTTCCTTCGCTGAACGGGGAACATAAACTTTTTTCATTGTCCTTGGATCAAGCTCAGTATAATACATTGTTGTGGAAAGGCTACCAGGTGTAGGAATAAAATCCTGTACCTGTTCAGGATTATAACCCATATCCCTAATATATTCTGCCAAAAGTACAGCATCTTTTAGGGTGCTGCCAGGATGACTAGAGATAAAATATGGTACTAGAAACTGCTTTTTCTTTAGCTTTTCATTGATAACTTGATACCTATTTGTAAACTTTTCATATACTTCCTTGCGAGGTTTACCCATCATATCTAATACACGGGCTGAAATATGCTCTGGTGCTACTTTTAACTGCCCGCTAATATGGTGCTGGCATAATTCCTTTAAAAAGTTTTCTTTGGGGTCATTTACAATATAATCATACCTTAGCCCAGAGCGGATAAACACCTTTTTAATGCCAGGAATTGTTCTAACTTTACGCAATAGCTGTAAGTATTCCTGATGGTCTATATCTAAGTTAGGGCAAGGTTCAGGATAAAGACACTGCTTGTCTTGACATGCCCCTAATTTTTTTTGTTTTTTGCATGCTATATTTCTAAAATTCGCAGTAGGACCACCTATATCATGGATATATCCCTTGAAATTGGGTGACTGAGTTAATAGCTGGGCCTCCTGGATTATAGATTCCTGGCTTCTATTTTGGATAATCCGCCCCTGATGAAAATTCAATGCACAAAAAGAGCACCCACCAAAACAGCCCCGATGACTGGTGATGCTAAACTCAACTTCTTGTAATGCTGGAACACCACCTTGTTTCTCATATACAGGATGATAGGTTCTTTCAAAAGGAAGATTGAAGATTTCGTCGAGTTCCTTTTGTACTAAGGGATCAGCTGGCGGCAGCTGGATCAAAAAGCGACCACCATGAGGTTGAACTACTTTTTTTCCCAAGAAGGGGTTTTGTTCCCGATATTGCTGTATATAGGCCTTAGCATACTTTGCTTTATCTGCACTAACATCCTCAAAACTTCCAGCTAATATATAATCCGCTTTTTCCGGAAGGCTATTACAAATAAAACAGGTTCCCGCTATATTTGTAAGACTTTCAATAGTAGCACCTTGCTCTAATGCCCTAGCAATAAATTTAATCTGTTTCTCTCCCATTCCATAAACTAATAAATCTGCCTTTGCATCAAAGAGAATAGACCTTCTTACTTTATCATCCCAATAATCATAATGGGCAAAACGCCGCAAACTAGCTTCAATGCCCCCGATTATTACCGGTACATCTTTAAATGCCTCTTTGACTTTATGGGAATAAACAATTGTAGCTCTGTCCGGACGCAATCCTTTTTTTCCACCTGGTGAGTACAGATCAGTTGACCTTGGCTTTTTGGCTGCAGTATAGTGATTAACCATGGAGTCAATATTTCCGCTGGTAACTAAAAAGGCTAATCTGGGTTTTCCAAGCTTTTTGAAATCATCCACTGTATGCCAATTGGGTTGAGAAATAATTCCTACACTAAACCCTTCCGCTAATAAGACCCGACCGATAAGAGCAGCTCCAAAACTAGGGTGATCAATATATGCATCTCCCGAAACAATAATAAAGTCAAGATTGGACCAACCTAATTGTTCCATATCATATTTATCAACAGGTAAAAACTTATTTCTACTCATAAAAACTCCTGTTTTCTTGTTTTTATTTATTAACTATAATACCTTATAAATTGGTAAAAACAAAATAAAAAAGTCAGAACTTAAGTCCTGACTTTTTTATTATATTTTATTGTTATTTGGGGCCCATATTTTGTTCGGCAAACTGGATCATCTTTCTAACCATGTAGCCACCTACATAACCGTTTTCACGGGAAGACAAAGAGCCTTTATCAGCTTGGTTGTAATTTGACATACCTAATTCGTTAGCAACCTCAAATTTAAATTGGTCTAAAAAATTACTAGCTCCTTGAACTGCAGGTTTATTTGTGTTTCTTGACATGTTTTTAACCTCCTTTTTATTTTAAGTTCAGTACTATTTTGTGATTTTTTTAAAATAATATGTATAATCGGAGGTTGTATTTTTTGTAAAAAAATCAAAATTGTACAAAAAAGTCTTAAAATATAAATTATCCTATATACTACAAAGTTTCCTTAAGATTATCCTTGGCAAATCTCGCTTTTTTAAACAAAGAATAATAATAATCTTTTATACTAATATGTTGAATTTGAGCGGGATCTTCTTTCATTAGAGTATAGACATGTTGAATTGAAACGCCGATTAGAAAGGCGGCTAAAAATGTCCCTATACCAACTAATCCTCCCATGAAATAACCGGTTACTAGAACAGAGGTTTCTAAAATAGCTCTTATTTTCCAGACAGGTTGTTTAGTCTTTTTTAGTAAACCGACCATTAAACCGTCTCGAGGACCGGAACCTAAACCAGCGCCCATATAAAAATATGTTCCCCAGCCAAAAAGATATAAACCTAAAGACAGCATAAATATTTGCTGGCCTAAAGATGATGCTAAAGGAATTAAATTATAATCCCGTATAAGATCAATAAACAAACCAACTAGGTACATGTTTAAAACAGTTGCTACTCCAGGAATTTCACCCAAAAGTACACATAATAATAATACTACTATTCCAACTATTTGACTGATTTGGCCCAAGGACAAGGTGCTATAATTAGTAATTCCTAGGTGTAATACATCCCAAGGAGTGGCACCAAGCTGGGAATGAATTGTAAGAACTATCGCTATAGAAAAAACAAAAAGTCCAAAAACGAGCCTAATCAATTTTTTTAAAAAATTCATCTAATCATCTCCGACAAAATATTATTACATCATAAAGGACAAAATTATTGATAAAGTAATCATACTAAATACAGTACTTAAAAAAGTAATACTAGAGACAAAATCCGGTAATACATCATACTCCAAAGCATAAATTGTGATTATAGCCGCTGTAGGCATAGCTGCTTGTAAAATCATGACTTTTTCCAAAAGGGGATCTAGCGAGATAAAACTTAAAACCAAAAAAACTAACAATGGAGATATTATTAACCTTAAGCTTAAGGCAAGAGATATTTTATTCCAATCAAATTTAGTGACTTGTATCTCAGCTAACTGCATACTTAAAGTAATCATTATTAAGGGTATGGCTCCCTGGGCGAAAAAATCAATGGATTTTAATAAAGGATCGGGAAAAGGAACAGATAATACTTTGAATAAAATCGGTATATATACCGCATGAATTATTGGGTTCTTTAAGACCTTCTGAAAGGCAATTTTCCACGATGCTATCCCTTTAGCTGCAATATAAATTCCAGTAGTACTCATAAATATTGTATGAACTATCATAATTACTACAGAATATTCAAAAGCCACCTGACCTAAAGCAAGTAAGGCTAAAGGTACACCTATATTCCCGTTATTCATAAAGGATGTTGATAACATTAAGGCACTGCTTTCCTGGGTATTATATTTTAGCAACTTATTTAATAAATAGCTGATTAAAATTAAACCATGGGTTAAGAGAATTATATATATTCCAATATGCAGGAAGTTTATATTCCAGCTTGTTTCATAAATAGTTTTAAAAACTAAAGCTGGTAAAAAAACATATAAACTGACTGTAGAAACTGTTTTCAAATCAAGTCTATACTTTTTTTGCAGTGCAAACCCAAATACAGACATAATAACTATTGGTAAAATTACATTGATAAAAGCCATTTTCTGTCCTCCGAGATGAAGTTGTATTTAAACTATAAGATTAATAATAGACTTTATTAAAACTATTGGCAATAGATAGATTCTTTAGTACTGTAATAATTTGTTAGTAGTTGATTTTCTTAAAAATATTGAGTTTTTTGAGGAAATATGTTAATATTAAATAAATTTATATATTACCTCATCTCTTTCCGAGGTGAGGTAGAGGCGCGGTCCCTATTAGTACTATACAGAGCCTGGGGAGGCTGAGAAGTATAGGAAAGGAGTTGCCGCCGAAGTGCAGTTAGTCCCTACTTGCTGTGCTGGGTCTGCATCCGAACAGGTGCAGGACTGTCATCAAGGGATGTATCCGCCCCTTGATGGAGTGCTATCTCACGAAGGAAAGGAGGCCAGTAGGTTATTTGACCGCTTCTTTCACAGAAGCTTTTTTTGTTTAACAAAAATAAACCCTACTAGGAGGCTATATAAAATGAGTTATTATTGTAGTTACTGTGGAAATCCTTTGGATTCTGAACATAAAATCACTTTTAATTTAGGCGAGGATGAAGTTAACTCTTGTGAAGGCGAGTGTGTAATCTATTTATATCAGGAATATCAGCAGCAAAGAAATTTTGCAACCTGGATTAATGTAAATGTCAATTGAAAAACGCCCTCGGGCGTTTTTTTTAAGTCTACATACTTTATATTTTTATAATAAAAAGCTGTAGATAATAGGAATTACCAAAATTGCAGTTAATAATCTTAAAAGCTGGAGAGAGCTTACAACAACAACATCAGCTTTCACCTGATCTGCTATTAAGACCATAGGAGCTAAGCCACCAGGAATAATGCTTAAAAATCCTGTTAGTAAATCCCATTTGAAAATCTTGCTAAAGATCCACGACAATACAAGACTATTAAAAATTACTAAAAACGTAATAAGCACTATAGGGAAAAATAAATCAGAGATGTTAAGAAAGCTTTCCCTAGAAAAGCTGGTTCCTATAATACTTCCCATTGCTATCTGTGCAAAGTTATAGTATTTAACAGGTGGAATAGTTACCTTATCAGAGGAAAGGCGACACACCTGCTTAAGTATGGGGATATTTATTATGGCAGGAATGTCCCCAATTGATGGGCTAAAATTGTATGCTGCGGTAAAAATCAGCGCTCCTATTAACCTGCCTGCCGGAAAATGAATAAGTGTAAATAAAATGCTCCCTATAGTTCCTATAACAAAAAAAATCCACCAGTCATTTTTAATTGGCGAAGACTCCCCTAATTTCTCTTGAGCCTCCACTTGTTCACAATGATGTTCTCCATTATAAACAAAGACACTCTTTACTAATACTGGAACAATCATAATAATTGTAAGAAGTCTGGTTAATTGAAAGGAAACAATCTGAGAAATATCAGCATTATAGGATAATGCTAGTACACTTACCTCAGCTATTCCACCTGGGAGTACTGACAAAAACGCAGTATACTTATCCAATATTGAGGTGTTTAGGAGTACCCAGCCATATACGAAGGTTATCCCTATATACCAAGCTACAAGTATCGTGCCTGGAATAATAACAGACCTTAATTGTTCTAAGGTTTTCCAATTAAATTTCAAACCAATAAATACCCCAAAAATAATAGAACATGTTATTAAAAGATATGTTGGTGCCTTAATATTAAAGCCTATTATGTTTAGAGCAGCCACAACTAAAATGGGTCCGATTAGCCTTCCTGCTGGAATTTTTATCCGAGCACTTACAAATGCCGCCAAATAACCGACGCCAAGAAGAATTGCTAAATTGACTAGTTCTGATAACAACCTTATCCCCTTCTTTCTAACCTAATTTAAATCTTATTACTTTTATTTCAAAATTGAAAGATTTATTTCATATATTTTCAAAGAGAAATAGACAAACCTGAAAGAATAGTATATAATTTTGTGAATGTTATTACAGGTTTAGAAGGGAGAAATCAAAAATGGCTGATGTAGCAAGAGAAGGAATCATACAAAGAGATAAAGAGACTTATGCAATTGTCCCTAAAACCCCAATGGGAATACTTAATCCAGAAATTCTGGAAAAGGTTGCCGCAGTTGCAAAAAAATATAATATTCCAATTGTAAAAATAACTTCAGCTCAGCGTCTTGCCTTAGTTGGCATAAAGAAAGACGATGTAGAAAAAGTTTGGGATGACTTAGGCTTAGACGTGGGCTATCCCGTAGGAGCTTGCCTCCACTATGTTCAGTCTTGCCCAGGCACTGCCGTGTGTCGGTTAGGTCAACGAGATTCATTAGGTATGGCTCAAAAATTAGATGACTTTTTATCCAACACAAACCTTCCTGCCAAAACAAAGGTAGGAGTTTCGGGCTGCCCTCTCAACTGTGGCGAAGGCTTTGTCCGTGATATTGGTTTATTCGGTAAAAAAGATGCTGGTTGGACAATTATAGTAGGAGGTAACTCCGGACTAAACGCCAGAATAGGCAGTATTTTAGCTGAAAACCTTTCCGATGATGAAGCTTTTGAGTTAATAAAAAGCTTTGCAGAGTATTATAATGCTAATGCCAAACCAAGAGAACGGCTCTATCGCTTCGTTCCTAGAATAGGTATAGATGAGATAAAGAAAGAGCTAGGGCTTTAGAAGTGGCTATACTAGTGGCTAGTGGCTAGTGGCTAGTGGCTA
>JUEF01000116.1 GCA_000802045.1 Peptococcaceae bacterium BICA1-8 | reverse complement strand
ATCCGTGTGCCCCGGAGGGGCCCGTGGTTAAAGAAAAGTCCCAAGGGCTTAAACCCAAGGGACTTTCTTTATTCCCAACCTCAACCTTAACCTTAACCTTAACCTTAACCTAGCGAAGCGAAACCTCATCTACGTTTCTTAGGCATCGGTTTTGCTGGTGCTAAACTTATAGACTTTATTTTTTGGGGAGAACCTTTAAATATTACATAGCTTAATGAATAAAAACCAACTAACAATAAACCGGCAAAAAGACCAGAGCCTTGACCGGCAATTAGGGGCATTGAAACAATTACTACCACTAAACTAAATACTGCTGCCCAGGAAGTATAAGGAAAGCCAACCAACTGGCAGTGTCCGTAGGGAGGACAACCATTTTTCATCCTATATCGGTAATGGGTGAGCATAATAATCAGGTATGCAAAGAGTAAAGAAAAACCACCGGAACTGACTAGAAAAATATATATCCCCCTGGGCAAAAAGTCACCTAGACTCACTCCCGCCAGCATTGCAGCTCCCGAAAATAGGATTCCTCGGAAAGGCACATCAGTTTTTTCCTTTAATAAAGAAGGCGCATGTCCTGCATCTGCTAAAGACCTGACCATCCTGCCTAAACCAAAGGTAGCTGCTAACATTGTAGAAAGAATTGCCGTCACTAGGATAATATTAATGGGGTCAGCAGCCCATTCTAAACCTCTGGCGGTCAGAGCACTAACCATAGGGCTTACATCTTCATTAAGATTTGCCGTAGATACTAGCGGAAGTAAGGTAGCTATAACCGCACAGTATAGCCCTACTAAGCCTATTACAGTATAAATAATTGCTCTGGGAATTGTCCGATGAGGATCCCGAGCTTCTGATGCGGCTAAACCAATAATTTCAAAACCGGCATAACTAAACAAAACTATTAACATACTTCCAGCAATACCTCCAAGCCCTCCTGGAAATAAAGAATCATTATTTAATACACCTAAACCAATTTGTTCCTGTCTGGGGAACAGCCCAACAATCAAAGAAAATGCCAGACCAATAAAGCCTACTAATGCAGCAAGCTTTATAGCAGCTAAACCACTCTCCAGACTGCTTAAAACCTTTGCCCCTAATAAGTTAAGAAGTGTTACACCAACAATAATTAATGAAGAAAGGGACCATAAAGAAAATTGTGGAAACCAAGATCGGAAGAAAATAGAAGCAGCCGTAGCCTCACTGGACATTGCTAAGACCAAACCCGTCCAATAAACCCAGCCTACTACAAAACCCACCCAGGGACCAAAAGCTTCTTCTGAGTAAACACGAAAGGATCCGGCAACAGGCTTAGCTACTGTCATCTCCGAAAGTGCAGAAAGAATTATATATACTAAAACCCCACCGACTATATATGCTAAAAGGATAGCTGGACCTGCTGCTCTAATGGCTGTTGCCGAACCTAAAAAGAAAGATCCCCCTACAACTGTTCCCAAAGCCAGCATCGTTAGCTGCCATACTGAAAGTCCATTTCCCTTCTCCATAAATCCTCCTAAGATTTTAAGTTCTTTTATCATAGTCTTCCTTTCAAATTCTTTTCCATTCAAAATGGCTTAAATCATTTTTTATTGATATAAAGAAAAGTCCCAAGGGCTTAAACCCAAGGGACTTCCTTATTCTCTTTCTTATTCTCAACCTCAACCTCAACCTCAACCTTAACTCAGCCTCAGCCTCAACCTAGAGGCGAAGCCTCAAGGAAGTGGCATTTCCTGGGCATTCTTTGCCTCATCAGGAATTACTACTTGCTCCGCTTTATTTACGTTATAAATCTCATAGGAAGCAGACATTTCCATACCTGAGAAAACTTCTCCCATCTCCTTAGGAAACTGTCCCTGTTCTACTATTGCTTTGCCCATATTTTGAATATTTTCCGTTAAATCCATAGAGGTTTTTAGCATATCTAAGGTTGCTTTATCAATCCAGATAATATATTTCATATCTCCCATTTTACTTAATATTTCTGGTCCAAAAGGCATATTTGCTTGACCAAGATTCATTCCCGGCATCTGTTTCATGATCTCATCATATATCTCACTAGAAGCAATCATTTCAATTTTTACTGTTTCTCTTTCTCCAACTTTTTCTTCTCCTAAAATCTTAGCCTCTTTTAAGTTCTCTAAAAATAAGCTCAAATTTTTGGCAGGGTCCATATTCATCATTTCAGCAAGAGCGGGGTCATTGATACTCATCTTAAACCACTTTCCCTCAACATTTTGATAAATATTCATCCCATTTTCTGTAGACTCCATATACTGTTCAATACTTAATGGCTCACCAGACTCTGGATTATTAGTTTCCATAACCATTTTCATCAGCATAGGTTTTTGGAAAATTGTAGCCTTGCCTGTCATTGTCATATCAATTTCGCCCTGATCAGGCACCTGCATTTTCATCAGCATTTCCAGATTCATATCATAATTATCTATTTCTGCCATTTTTCCATATGCAGCTCCGATGATATCCTGAGCCGATTTACCTTTGGTTAAATCCTTTGTTCCACATGCAGTAACAAAAAAACTAATAATAAGCAGCATATAGAGTAGTTTGGTTTTCTTAAACATTTTTTCAAGCTCCTTTTTTTTATTTAGTCTAATATAAAATCTTTAAAATTCTTTGTTCATATATATTCTCACCGATATTATATAGGAAAACAAAGCAAATACCAAGGTTATTGCTAATAGAGTACTGCCAATTATCCAAGTTGGTATTGCTAATACTGTCTCGATAATCTGCTGATTCAACGGGTCCCTTTTATCAACATTATTCATTAAATATCCTGTTAGCCAGCTGGGCATAAAGAATAGGAATAAAAAGAAGATCATGTTAATTACTCTACTATATTTGTTACCCAGCTTTAGGTATAAAGGAAAATTCCGTAACCGATAGCAAAGAGCAACATTTTTTTCTGAAGGAGTAAATCCTTATAAATCAAGCTACGCACTTTTATTCCCCCTTACAGTATAAAGCATGATATCCTCTAAGGTTGCCTTCTCGATAACAACTTCCCTGTCAAATATACTTTTGATTTTCTGCACATTATTAGTCAAAGCTTCAAAGCCATATTTATTCTCCCGTATTCCCACAAACTCAGATCTTAAGTCCCTGTCAATCAATTCTTTCGCGCCTTTAATGACAGCATAGTTATCAAGGATGTCATCTTTAGTCTTAGAAAAAACTACTTTGCCCCTATTTATAAATGTGATGTAATCTGCTATTTTATCTAAATCACTGGTGATATGGGTAGAAAATATTATACCCTTACTGCATCCTGGAGTAAATCACCCAGTATCTCCAATATTTCATTGCGGAAAATAGGATCAAGTCCAGAAGTTGGTTCATCCATAATAATTAATTCCGCATTATGGGAGAGGGCAATTGCCAGAGAAAATTTAGTCTTCATTCCTTTAGAGAGCTCTTTGATTTTCTTTTTAAGATTAATCTCAAACTCCTTTATGTATCTCTGAAATAATTTTTCATCCCAGCTACTATAAAAAGGTGCAATTATCTTCTTCATCTGTTCCACTGTTAGTTCTTCATAAAAATGGTTTTCGTCATAGACAAAGCCAATTCTCTGTTTGACTTCTGCTTCATGTTGCAGGTTATCTAAGCAAAAAATATTAATTTTACCGTCAGCCTTTTTAAGTAGATTCATAATAAGCTTAATAATAGTACTTTTACCGGCACCATTGGGACCAATCAAACCCATGATATATCCTTTAGGTAGTTTAAAGCTGATATCATCTAATGTGAACTCTCCATATTCCTTCCTCAGATTCTCTACTTCAATGATGTTGACCATCTTAACTATCCTTCCTTTCGCGATGCTCAATGCTAAAAAAATCATGACTGCTTTTAACTCTCAATTCTCCATTATTCATTTTCAATTCTTTCACTTCAATTTACCTCCTCATACAAAAGCTCCAGCATCTCTTGAATTTCTTGGAGCTCGATACCTAAACCTTTACTTTCTAAAATAACCTCTGTAAGCTTTTCTTCCACTATTCGCAGCCTTTTTTCCTTAAGCAGTTCTTTATTCTGCCCCGCAACAAAGGAGCCTTTACCAGCTACTGTTTCAATAAAACCTTCTTTTTCTAATTCTTCATAAGCCCTCTTAGTTGTAATCACACTGATATGCAGATCTTTAGCCAGAGTCCTAATGGAAGGTAAGCTCTCTCCCGGGTCCAGCCCCCCCATTATTATCTGGGTTTTAATTTGCCTCACAATCTGCTCATATAAGGGCACTGCCGACGAATTTGAAATTATGATATTCATAAGCATCTCCCCTGCTGTCTATAGTGTATATACCATATATGCACAGTATATACGGAGACACCCCTTGATGTCAACATAATTAGAAAATTATTTTAGTATATTTCTCATTACATAGTACAAAAACTATTCGTAGGAAAATAGCCAGCATCGGGCGGGCATGGAAACCCGCCCCAACAAATTTGTGGTTCGCGAGGAGGCATTCATGAAAACACTAGTTTTAGGCGCAGGAAGGATGGGCAGTTCAGTAATAAAATACCTGGCCTCCAAAGGGGAGCTACTAGTATATGACCGCAATGAGGATAAAATTGAGGTCCTAAAAAATGAGTTTAACTTATCTATTAGGCTTGCTAGCTTCGATGATCTATTTGATACTGATTATTTATTTATGGTTATTAGTGCTGACGGAGTTAGAGGCTTTCTGGAGGAACACATCAAAGAATTAAAGCCAGGAGCAACAGTAGTCAACATGGCTACAGCCTTGCCTAATGAAGGCTTTTTTACCTTTAAGAGGTATAATAAACGGGTTAATTTAGTCCAAGCGAAAATAGTAGGCCACTATAAAGAATTAGAGCTTGAGCCTCTAGTTCTCTTTTTAGAAGGGGAAAATAAAGAGCAGGTCGCTGATATACTAAGAGACTGGGGAAAGCTTTATTTTATGGACACTGATATAGTTCATCATATTAATGGTGAGGCTGTAAAGCAGGCTATATCAGCAGTAGAGCACATGAAGGGTCATATAGTTCATTTTCGGCTTCCCAAGGAGGTAGAAACAGCACTTCTAAGAAATGTCTTAGCCGGCACCCTAAAAGCTTATGCAGAGGATGATATAGGACCATATTTTAATAATGTATAATCGTCTATGGCTTATCGTCTATCGTCTATTGACTAACAGCTTTAGGGTCACTTGCACTGGTCACTGGTCACTATTATTTTAACAGTGAGTACGGGACTTCCAATCCATGCTTTTCCATTAGTTCCTTATTTGCAAGAATTTCCGAGGGTTTTCCAGTTTCTATGATAGTTCCATTATCTAGTACAATTATTCTGTTGCATGTTTCTAAAATGAACTCCAAATCATGGGAAGCTATTAACATAGCTTCTTGCTGTGTTTCTCTTAGAAAATTTATAAGCTTTCTTCTATAACGAACATCAAGGTTTGAAGTGGGTTCATCATAAATGACTAATTTAGGCTCCATTGCCAAAACTCCGGCAAGTGCAACCAACCTTTTTTCCCCCCCAGATAATTGATGGGGTGGGCGGTCTTCTAAAAACTTTATATCTAAAATAGCTAAAGATTTTTTAACTCTTTCTTCTACTTCTTTATCGGATAAACCCATGTTTTTTGGTCCAAAAGCGATATCATCATATACGGAAGGGCAAAACAATTGATCATCTTGATTTTGAAAAACCATCCCTAATTCTGGTCTAAATTCTCCTTGCTTAACTGCTTTATTAAACAAAATTATTTCTCCACTGATAGGCTTTTTAATTCCAGCAATTGTTAAAAAAAGCGTTGTTTTTCCCGCACCATTAGGACCGACAATACCTATCCTTTCTCCTGAGAAAACTGTTTCATTTAAGTTTTCCAATACTTTCCTACCGCATGGATATTGATAGAATAGATTTGCTATTTTTAATATCTCATTTTGCCGTTTCATGATATGCCTCCGATGGATTAGTGACTAGTGACTGGTTACTGGTGACTAGTTCTTTAAGTATAGTTGGGTAATAATTAACGCTAAGGAAAAGGCTAGAGCGATAAGTAAAAGGGCAATATCCCTGGGATATATTTTAGTATTGTTCCTAAAGGTCATCACTTGGCCATAGCCTCTTATTGTCATGGCAGAAAAAACTCGCTCCGACTGGTCAAAGCTCCGTACAAAGATCGTACCAGTCATCGAAGCAAGTGTTGGAAGTTCCTTATAATTCATAGGCTTAAAACCTCTCAGACTCATGGAATGGGACATATTTGATAGATCCTTACTTATTTCAAAAAAATATCTATAAGTAAATGTCATCATGTCTGCAAATATTACAGGTAAGCCTAAAGACCTCATTGCCTTGATATTTTCTGTAAAGGAACTTGTACCAAACAACACAATAATTAAAGTTAAGATACTTAAAAATCTTCCCCCAATTAACAAGCTACTAAGCAAGCCTTCCTCTTTTACTGCAAGGGGTCCAAGCTTAAAAAGCACTGTTCCCTTGGAAATAAAAACTAATAAAACTAGCATTATTATAAGGAAAAAACCAGGTATGCGTAATCTAGAAAATAAAAATGAAAAAGGAAGCCCAGAGAGCAAATAGACGCTTAAGCTAATTACCACAATAAAGGGTATTAGCTTTAATGTACTTATAAATGCAAAGGTAAATATCAAGGTCATTAATCCAATAATTTTTACCCTTGGCTCCCAATTATGAATAACAGTATCAAAATCGCAATATTTATCTAGCCACATTAATTGCTCACCTTTTCATCTAAACCCATAAGTCTAGGTTGGACTTTTTTCAAATATATAAATAAAAATGCTGTAAATATCCCCTCAATTATCACCAGGGGTATATGGGCTATACTAAGGGTGTAAATAGCCTGCTTTTCTGCTACTACATCAATATTTGCAGGAATAAAATTTACTAAAATCAAGAAAAAGATTAATACACTCAAGCCTAACGCAAGCCCTCCTACTACAAAGCCTACAAGACCAAGCCTAAATCTATTACCTTTAACAAAGCTTTTACTATTATTATATATAAAAAAGCTAATAAAAGCAGGCAATCCTAAAATTACCGAATTAATCCCTAAAGTAGTCAAGCCTCCATGCCCGAATAAAACAGCCTGAAAAAACAGAGAAATAATAATGGCCGGAAAAGCATAGTAACCCAATAATACCCCCATAATACCATTTAGTGCAAGATGAACACTAACAGGGGGGATTGGTACATGTATAAGAGAAGCAACCAAAAAGGCAGCAGTCAGTATGGAGGCCTTTGGTATATCTTCCCTTGGATTTTCCTTTTTATTGATATTCTTCAATGAAATATATGCAGCCATTCCGGTTACTGCATATCCGGCAATAACTACTGACCCCGGTAAAATACCATCAGGAACATGCATTAATTCTTCCTCCTAGTATAAAATAAAGCAGTCCCTATCATTCCCCAAACAACTGATGCAGCCATAATAAGCTTTTGAAGCCAGGTGTAACCTGTACTCCCTGCTAAGGAGGCTTCCTCACCTATTTCTATATTTATATTTGCCCCATGGCCGGCGTACCTAGCTTGGATGGTCCACATTCCCTTTTTCGAGAAATCAGGAACAAAACTATAGCGGCCATTCTCATCAGCTGCCCCTTTAGTCCAAGGAGTCGCAGGGTCATCTGGTGCATACACTATTATCTGAGCATTAGCCATAGGTTCGCCACTATCATACTTAGCTAATAATTCATAAGACATGTTTGCATTATACTCTATTTTAGCCCCATGGGCATGGGCAATTATAGGACTAAAAAGAATTATTATAAACAACGTTAATATTATTATCCTCTTCATAAGTAAATCACCCCACATGAAATTAGTGACTAATAGATAAAAGTATTCCGCTCCACTTTGTCGCTAAAGCCCTTTTCTAGCGAAGCGGAATCTTAATCTAACGTAGTGAAATCTTATCCTTGAATTTTTTCCACATGACAATGGCCTTCACCTACATGGGGCAATGAAAACAGTAATTCTGTCAACCTTCCATAGTCACTAGTAGATAACTTAGCCTTCAAGCCTTGGTTATCAATATCTAACTGACCATTATCTGCTATGTTGGCAAAGGGCTCAAAGCCTAACGCACCAAGATTCAGGTCATCATCTGCTGGCGTTTCAAAATCTCCAAAAATATGATCCAAATGAAAGGTCATTTCCAGCTCAGCTTCTTTGCCTTCTTGAACAATACCATTTCTTTCATCACCTATAAACTCACCAGCTTTAACAAGTAATTCCTGATCAAATTTAATATTAAAATTTATAGTTTTATTATCTTTTGCTGCTTTACCTATTAATACTAACACATTTCCTTTTGCAGGTCCTTCATTACCTTTTACCATATTCCATGAAATGGCATTATAATGTCCTACAGGAACATTCTCTACTTTTCCAACAACACTAGGCTCATCACCTTGGGCAATATCCATAGTATATACTTTATCTAAGCTTACTTCACTTGTAAACTTTATTTTTCCACCCTCATAGGCATCATAAGGTGGATTAGCTTGATAGCCAACAATATCCGCTAAGTTTACATAAACATGGTCAAAGCTAATCTGCCAATTATCCTTTGAAACAAAACCCTCTCTAGCAAAATCTTCACCATTAGCCACAAACTTTAAGCTGCCTACCTCATTTGCTTCCTTCTTTCCTAAAGAGCACCCCGCTAAAACTAATACAGAAATTAAAATTAAAGCTGTCAAAAAACATATTTTTTTCATTGTATTTTCCTCCTTAAAATTTAAAAAGCCATGGACACCACCCAAAATGGGCAGACCTCCATGGCCTGATTACAAATTTGTACGACTAATTAATAGAAAATACACTTCTTGTGTATCAATAATTCAAGCAACTAATCCCGGGATCAACAAAACCTGGTACTGTTTCATACAGCATTGTTATTATAAAATATTCTACTTTTAAAAAATAATTCCTTCTTTTAGGGAAAATTAATTATTGCGCTGGGGTAACCTTTACTTTTCCTAACCGGCGCTGTTTTATTTGATAAATATTTAAGCATCGAACAAGCTTCGTTTGTTCACATTCCTTAAAGTGAATAAACTCTAGTCCATAATTTATTTTTGCAGGGTCCAGTACTTTTTTCCATAATGCTTTTCCATATAACTTTATAGGCTCATTTTCTATCTTAAATTCGATTTGTAAAATTAAGTCAATATTATTAGGTAAGTCTAAGGCTGTTTCCATTTTCATTCCAGTACTACTCAAGTCTAAAATTAACAAGGATATTGTTTTATTAAAATCCACCACTTGGCCATTAATAAATTTAAAATGAGCATCAGCACTAATCGCATAAGTAAAATATACTCTAAAGTTATTTCTCCGATCAGCTAATGTACTCATATTTTTCAACAAAACCCACTCCCTATCCCTAATCGCATAACTCACCTAATTTATCTCCCATAAAAATTTTACCATAACATTTTCACAACGTAAAGTCCGACCCCTATATGCATTTATTTTCCCCCATTAAACAAAAAATGAGGCTCGATTGCTATTGAGCAACCTAAACCTTATTTTGGGTCAATTCAACAGGTGGTTTCAATTGTTAAACAACACTGCTAATAAAACTCCGGCACTTAAAGAGATAATTACCAGAAGAATAAATTGCAAAAATAATTTGACTTTATATTCTTCCTTTTTTACATTTAATAACATCATTAAGGAAAAGCCACCAATTAATAGATAAAATAATTTATTAAATTTTGTTCTTTCGTTAAAGCCTTCATTGGTTATTAATTTGCTTTCTTCATTAAAAGTGGTATTATCCATTACATTTAATTGGGAATCTATAGTTTTTAAATTATTATAGAGCTCTAAATTGCTTTCAATCTGAAAAGAAAATAATACTGATATACCAATAGTAAATATTAAAATGGCTATAACAGTATTTTCAACTAACCGTAATCCATTCATAATTTAACATTCTCCAAAAAAAATCTTCTAAAGAAACATTCTAGATCATTACTTTATTTCCTTTTTTTGGTAATAAATTATTTTAATAAACATAGCATCTTTCACTGCTCACTAAAATAAATTTTTTCCATAACATTTTCACAATGTAAAGCCTGCTCCCGAGTAATTGAGTTGGCCAGGCCAGATTCTAACCCCTTTTTGTAATTCCCTTTGACTTTCAATCATATTATTATCAGCTACTACTACATTACCGTGAACAATTACATTATTATTAATTAGACAACCATTACCTATAATAGAATCTGTTATGAAAACGTTATCACCTATTACTACATTATCTAAAATAACACTATTATGCAGAATACACCTATTTCCAATAGAGGAATTTTTTCCTATGATAACGTAGCCAAATAAATTCGCATCATTCTCTACGACTGATTCCCCACCTATATACACTTTTCCATTTGATCGTCTAACCGTCCTTATTTCCGCATATTTTTCCAACCTAGTATCAATATAATCTAAGCTAACATTATCTATTGCAAGATTTAGTTTATTATTAAGTAAATCAAACTGGGCCTCCTTATATGTATCAAAAGAACCTATATCAGACCAATAATCATCTGTTTTCCATCCAAAGAAGGGCAAATCTTTTTCTACTAATAATGGAAATAATTCTTTACCAAAATCATAATAATGCTTTTTAGGCATATAATTAAAAATTTCAGGTTCAAATACATAAATCCCAGTGTTTACTAGCCTACTTAAGGCTTCTTGCCTTGTTGGCTTTTCCTGAAATGCAATAATTTTATCATCAACATCTAAAACTACTACACCGTAATTGCTTACGTCTTGTACTGGTTTTAATGCGATAGTGGCTAAGGCTTTCTTTTCTTTATGAAACTTATATAGCTCCTTTAAATCAATATCTGTCAAAGCATCTCCACTTAAAATAACAAAAGTGTCCTTATCTAAAAAGCGCTGGTTATTTTTTACGCCACCTGCAGTACCTAACAATTTTTCTTCAAATGAAAGCCCAATATTCATTTGAGAAACAGGACTATTTTTTAAAAATTTTTGTATTGTTTCAGGAAGATGGTGAATATTTGCAATAATTTCAGTTATCCCATATTTTTTTAATAACTCTAAATTATATTGCATAAGTGGTCTACCTAATATTGGCAGCATAGGCTTGGGCATTGTGGCCGTTAATGGCATTAATCTGCTGCCCACCCCAGCTGCCATTATCATCCCCTTCATAATTATCCACCTCTCCCGAAAAAATATCTTACAAAAAACTAACCTCCTGCACATCAACAAAAATAATAATTGCCCTGTTACTTATAAACAATACTGTTTTTTTTAACGGTAATAATTTTTACCGCATTATAAGGAGTCAAATCCATTACCCCCAAATTGTTTTTTTTTCCTAATCCTTCCTCAATTTTTTTATCCTTTTTTTTCTCTCTTAGTAGTTTTCTATCAGGATGGCCCATTTAAATCTTTCCCTCCTCTTAAAAGTTCTTTTAAGTTTCTTTTTATATTATTTGGATCTATTTTTAAAAAGCTCTTTTTATATTTAAGTTCAATGAAATAAGGTTCTAGCATATCGCCTTTAATTATTTTAAGAGGGTTAATATCCTTTAACTCAATGGTCATCTTGACGCCTACTAATCTTTCGATAGTTTCCATTCCTAAGTTAAAATTCCGGAAAGCATTCTTAGGTGAATGCACATCTGAGCCAAGCAGATGTATTATTCCCGACTTTAGAAATAGCTCTGCTGTTTTCCTTATTTTATCACCATATTCACCAACAATGCTTCCCACATTAAGTTGGGATAGAGCACCCCTTTTAATCAATTTTATTAGTAACTCAGGTTCATTCGAAAAAACTAAGTTCCTCTCAGGATGTGCAATTATAGGGGTTATGCCCTGGTTTTTTAACATAGTTATTGTTTCTCCCACATTATTAGGGATATCAAACCTTGCAAACTCCACCATTAAATACTTATTTCCATTATTAATAGTTATAATTAGCCCCTCTTTAAGACAAAACAATAATTTCGGAACATAAAACACCTCACTGCCAGAGATTAAGCTTATATTAAGGCCCTGTTCCCTCAGCTTATACCTAGCTTCTGAAAGCAGCCTATAGTAAGTTTCAGGTTTAAATTCAACCTCCTTATAAATAAAATGTGGTGTGCATACCATGTGGGTTATTCCTGCAGCAGCAGCAAGCTGAGATATCTCCAAAAAATCCGTCCAAGTTTTTGCTCCATCATCTATCCCAGGTAGAATATGGCTATGAAAATCTATAATCATTTCTTGTTTCCATAATAATAATAATTTTTATAAAAATCTTTTTGATATTGAACATTATTAAATATCACGCCAATAATCTCTGTTTTAGCATTTCTTAACTTTTCTATAGTTTGTTGTGCCAAATCAATAGGTACCTTTTTACTATTAATAACAACTAATACTGCGTCAACCTTTTCTGCTAAAACTAACGCATCAGTGAAAGTACCAGCAGGAGGTGTATCAAATAAAATATAATCATAATTTTCGACATTTTCAAATAACTCATCTATTTTACTCGAATTTAACTCAGAAGGTTTGAGTGGAAAAAATCCGCTAGTAATGATGTAAAGATTTTCTATTTTTGTCTTTTGTACTACTTCCACAAGACTTAGTTTTTTCTCTAAACAGCTGGACAGACCCACTAAGTTACTGGCGTCAAAAATGCTGTGCAAAGTAGGTCTACGCAAATCAGCATCAACTAAGAGTACCTTCTTTCCTGTTTGCGCTAAAACAATAGCCAAGTTAGCTATAATAGTTGATTTGCCCTCAGCAGGTCCTGTGCTTGTCATCATCACCTTTTTAATACGATGATCTAGGTTATCATAATAAAGATTGGTTCGTATGGTGCGAAAAGCCTCGGCTTCTGGTGATTTAGGATCAGAATATGTTATCAGGTATTGACCCTTTATCTTTTCATCTCTATCTTTATCCTTAAAATCAACATAGGGTATTTTTCCAATAACTGGTAACCCCAAATAATGTATTACATCTTCTGTATCACAGATCATAGTATCAAACATTTCCAATATAAAAGCTAAGGATACCCCTAGTAGCAAAGAAACTCCAAAGGATATAGCAACATTCATTTCTCTTTTTGGGCTAATTGGAATAGTAGGTTCCATAGCTGTAGCAACTATCATTATTGATGATTTTCCCATGTCAACAGATTCGAAAATCTGAGTTTCAGCGATTTGGTCTGCAAAAAGATTATAATTCCGCTCTAGTCTCTCTACTTCTTGCATTAGTCGTCTATATTCCCATTGTTTGCCAACAGTTTCTGATTGTAATCTTTCAATATCAATATCTAATTGATTAATAATTGGAGTATAAATTGTCTCGTTACCGGACTGGATTAATGCCTGTTGATTAGTATTTAAAGTTTCTTGTTTTACCCTTAACTCTTCCTCAAGATAACTAATATTTCTTGGCTGGCTATTAAAATCACTCAGTAATTTTTTAGCTTGTACTAACTCTTTTTCAATGGAAATAATTTGTCCCTTAAATATAAGCCTTGATTGTTGCATCCGTTCTTTACTTTTCTCAGAAATATAATCTAGAAAGTTATTACTTAATGTATTGGCTATTAAAGCAGCCAATACAGGGTCATTATCATTTACTATGATTTCAAGTAAATTGGTATCTTTAAGAACATTGGTAGAAATATTTTTGTTTAAATACTTCATCGTATATTTTTCCTCATCCAGCTTCAAATCTTTTACAAGGGACTCTAGTAGTCTCTCGCTTTTTAGTTGTCCCTCATAAGTTTTTAGAGTCATCTGTGGTAGAGTTGCTAAATTTCTAGCTAGTCCCTCTAATGTTTGCTCTTCTCTAGCTGGATAGAACTGTTGCTCCGTTGGGTTAGTAACCATCAATACAACTTTTGTTTCATAGATTGGCGATAATACAAAATAATTTAAGATGATACTAATTAATAAAGTAATTAATGTCAGAGAAAGAATCATCCATTTTCTTTTTAAGATAACTTTTAACAATTGTGAAAAGTCTATTTCATTATATGTTTGGGATTTTATCTTACTTTCCATATAGTTTCTCCTCCGACATTTTTAATTAATTTTAATTACTTAAATATTTCCTTGCAATCTCATTTACTTTGTCCATATCCGGCACCCAGTAATAAAGGGTTGCTTTAATTGTTGGATCAGGATGATACTCTGATCGCCCAGGAATTTGCACATAATTTATGCTTTCCTTTGCTAATCCTTTAAAAAGCCAGGCCAAGCTAATTAATTCCCTGTCCTTAAAATTAGTATCAACAACGTCATTTCTTGCGGTTTTTATTAGTTCTGGTAGCCGTATAAGGTACTCAGAGCTTAACAGCTTATAAACTAATTCTTTTAACACTAGATAATGATGCTTTTGACGTCCAAAATCACCATCAGGCAAAGAATAACGTTCACGTACAAGTTCAAAAGCAAGATTTCCATCGATATTTTGTTTCTCAGCAGGCAGTGTTACTTTAATAAATGACAATTTAACAGGCTGAGTTAGTTCGAGATCTATTCCACCAATGGAATCAACAAAATTTTTAAAGCCTTCGATATTTACTTTTAAGTAATAATGGATCTTAGTTTGAAATAAGTCACTGGTGGTTTGGAGGGACAACTCTGTTCCTCCCTCATTTCCGCCTTTCGCTTCTCCGATTGAATGCGCATGATTTATTTTGGTATATCCTACACTAGGAATTTCTACCCCGGTATCTCTAGGTATTGATATTATATTGACCTGCTTGTTTTTCGTATTTATATTAATAAGCATCATTAAATCTGTTCTTGATATTTCATTATCCCAATCGTCTATCCCAAGTATAAGAACATTAAAGCTTTTAAGTTGTTCTTCTTCAAAATATGTAAGATCTGGCTCTTCCTCATCATTTTTAATTTCTGCATATGTATTAGGAGTTATCAATATAGGTATATTCTCACTCTCAAAGGACTGCATAGTTTTAAAATACCAATATGAATATAGTCCGGATATAGTTAAAATAATGCTTAAACCGACTATAAGCTTTATCCAGGGTTTCAACTGTTAATCCCCTTCCATAGCTCTAATTATTAATTTATTTTTTTAGTACTTAATATATTCCCTATATTTTAAAAATAGTCTAATCTAGTTAGCCAAATTTTTTTTCTGGTTCCTTACCCGTGGGAAGTAAAACCGGAATATGCCGTAAACCAAGTACTTCTAAGAATAGTAATAATAAATAATATGGGTTTAAAACTACATAACGTTTGAATAGCCTTCTGGGTTCTTGTAAAAAACGATAAAACCATTCTAATCCATTTTTTTGCATCCAGGGAGGGGCCTGGTTTAATACTCCTGCATGAAAATCAAAAGCAGCCCCTACGGCCAATAAAGGCATTTTCAATAAATTACGGTATTCAAAAACCCAGACTTCCTGCCGAGGGCAGCCCAAACCTACCAGTACAATCTTTGCTCCACTTGCTTTGATCTTTTCTACTATTTCCTCTTTTTCATTTATAGTTATTCTTCTGAATTTAGAAGGCGTCATTCCAGCTATAATTAAATTGGAAGATTTATTTTGTAAATTTTTTTTAAGTAAATTTATTGTCTGTTCCGTACTCCCATAAAGATAAAAAGGTATTTTTTCATTTGCTGCAGCATTAATAACTCGCAGCATTAATTCTGGACCATAAACTCTATTAAGTAATTTTAATTTATGCTTCCAGTTTAACCCCCATCGAACTGGCTGCCCGTCTGGCAATACCAGATCAAGACCGTTTATCCTTCGCCGTTGAACCTGATCAAGGTATCCGGTCATTACACCATGCACGGCTAAAGCTGAGACTGCTAACGGTCTGTTATCATGAGCAGCTTTGATAATTTCAGCTACACTATACTCATAATCTACTGCTGATATGTTTATTCCTAATAAAGGGTATTTACCATAATTAATCATTCCCTTTTCCACCTGCTCTTTTTTTCCTCATAAATTTCTTCCATAATCTTTTGTATATTATTGTATCCTAGCTTCCAATTTGGATAATGCAGTTTAAATTTACTTAAATCACTGATATACCAAATATGGTCACCGATCCGATTATTGTCTACATAAGAATGTTCAATTTTTTCCCCTGTAATTTGCTGTGCCAATTCAATAGCTTCAAGCATTGAAACATTGGATTCCCGGCCTCCGCCCAAATTATAAACCTCTCCACCACTGCGGGGATTTTTAAAGAATGTATGAAAGGCACTTATGCAATCACTAGCATGAATTACATCCCTCACTTGCTTGCCTTTATACCCGAAAATAGTATACGGCCTTTTGGTCATCACGCATCTCATTAAATAATTTATAAAGCCATGCAGCTGTACTCCGGACTGTTTTGATCCGCTTAAGACACCACCTCGAAAAGCAACTGTTTTTAGGTTAAAATATCTCCCATACTCTTGAACCAATATATCTGCAGCAAGCTTTGAGGCGCCAAATAAAGAGTGCAGACATTGGTCTACACTCATCTCTTCAGAAATACCATTATTAAATTGGTGCGTAGGATTAATCTCCCACCGGGTTGCTAACTCCTCAAATGCTAAACAATTTGGTCTGTCACCATAAACCTTGTTTGTAGAAGTAAAAATAAATACCGCCTCAGGGCAGTATGTACGTAGTGCTTCTAATAAATTAAGGGTACCGCTGGCATTTACTCCAAAATCCATGACTGGATCTCTAACAGCCCAGTCATGAGATGGTTGCGCAGCTGTATGGATAATTAATTTAATATCTTTCTTATATTTATTAAAGATACTATTTATTTGTTCGCTATTTCTAATATCAATATCATGATGCTCATATTTAGAACCTAAAACTTTCTGCAAGGATTGACGATTCCAAACAGTAGACCCTTCTGTACCAAAAAAATATTCTCGCATATTATTGTCTATACCTATTACTTTAAAGCCTAAGTTTGCATAAAATCTTGTGGCTTCTGAGCCTATAAGCCCGGCAGAACCAGTAATAATTACTATTGACATATAATACCTCCAGATCTAGTTTGTTTAACCTTAATTCAATATCTTTTCGCAAATATTTTTTATCAATAATCACACTCCTCTTACACATGGCACTATAGAAATATTAAGCTTTATTTATCGCTTCTATTATACATTTAGCAACATCTTCAAATTGTAATTTTAGAGCCTTTTTTCTGTTCCGGAATCTAATTTTTTCAATATCTTCAACAGATGTAGCGAAAACCTTTTCTATTGCATTATAAGTACTAGCAAAATCATCTGAGTAAAATGCCCATCCATTAACTCCATCCTCCACTAATTCATTTACAGCTTGACTATAATGTGAACCTAGAATTGGTAATCCAGATGCCATAGCCTCGTTTATTACTAAACCCCATTCATCGGATAGAGTGGGAAATGTAAAAATACCACATTGCCTATATATATCAGATAATCTTTCATACGGAATATGACCTAGAATCTTTAATTTAAGGTTAGGTACACATCTAAACATCTCTAAATCCGTTCTTAACGGTCCATCACCAGCAAGCCAAAATTCCACCTTATATTTAGAATTGTTTTTTACCCATTCATTGAGTACATCAGTAAATCCAATAATACCTTTAAGCTCTATTAGTCGGCCACAATATAATAAACGGAACATACTTTCTGCCTCTCTATCGATAGGACTATTTGCAAACATTTTAACGTCAACAGTTTGAGGGGTAATAATAATCTTTTTTGCAGGAAAACCAAAACTTTCTATGTACCTATAACCACTCTTCCCATTAACTAAAACTCCATCAGCCTGATGTAAAGTAATACGTCTTAGAATTTTCCTAACCCAGCCATTTGCCTCTTCAGTAACTTCTGATAAAAGAGCCCATATTATTAAGCGAGTATTAGAAAATATACGACGGTAAACAATTGCACATAATGTCCTAAAACCCATCTCAGTTGATATTACAACCTCTGGTTTAATCTTAAATAATATAAAAAGTATATTCCATGAAAAATGGATGGATTTTGTGTCTTTAAATCCATTGGGATGTCGATAAGTTTCTTTTATTGCTATATTTTTAGTAACTGTCACATCTAAATCATCCCATTCTACAGGCCATTGCCTTCCATCTTCCATCAAGGTTGATACAATAATATCTAATCTATCAAGCTTTTCTCTTAATATTCTAAATAACTTTACTCGATATGGAGCTATATAAGTGGTTAAGATAGCAACCTTTTTCATTGTAAACCTCTCTTTCCCTCCTGAAAAGCTATATGGCTAATCCCCTATAACAAAACTCAGCTCCTGCAGTTCTTCTCTTGTTAAGTATAATCTGGTTAACTTATACTATTTTTATTTAACTGAGAAAACTTACTCCTCTTTTATAAAAGAATCCGCCAATTCTCCCATATTCAAACTTTTCATCCCATATTTTTTCTGCAAATATAAGAAATGGTCAATTATTTTATTGAGGAATAGCATGTTTTCCTTCAAATTAGTGCCAAAATCATAGGGATGCCACCATAAATGATATACTTGTTTATGTTTAGCAGCATAAGTTAAATCGGCTTTAATCCTATGTAATTTTAGCCAGTCTAGAAATTTAAGCTTTTTAGAGTATGGTCTCAAATATCTGCTAGAATATATATCAAAAGGAAAACTGTTAATTATTTCTTCAGTTGGGTACGTATTATGTCCAAATATATTGAAATAATCGTCAATTAATCTTATAGCCTTAAGGATTTTTGACCACTTGCTATCTTCTAAACTTCTTGGACCATTGTTATGATATCTAAACCAAGACTTCCAAGTCTGTAACCTAGACCTGATCCAAGACCGTGCATTACCCCTATAAGCACTAAAACCCAATTGTTCATAAATAAAAAGATAGTCTTTGTTAATCTGGTTTCTTGGAAAAACCAAACTTTTAAGCTTTATATTGGCTTTTTGTGCTACTTTTATTGCTGCTTCTAAATCATCTTTAAGATCATCTTCGTTTTGTCCTTTTTCCAGGCAATAATAGTGAGAAAAGGTGTGGCTTGCTATTTCTTGATTCGCATAGGTGTTGATTTGTTTAATTAATGATAAGGCATAATGGGAAGGGTCTTCCTCCTCATTCTCCCCAAGATTATCGAGCAGATAGTTATATGGGGATAAATTTGGATTTAAATACTCCGGTTTTTTCTCTGGTAGCCCTTCGACTAAGTCTTTATAAGTTTCAAAAAAAAGAAAACCAACAGTTGCCCAGGTTGCATGAATATTGTACTTTTTAAATAACTCTAGGAGTGATAGTACTGCTAAGCGGGCTCCAATTGAAATTTCTTTAAATTCTTCTAAAGATTTTTGGTCAATATTGCCCCAATAAAGTTCAAAGTCTAATGTAATAATCAAAGTTCCTTTTTCTACCAAAATGCTTACTCCTCTACACTTATATATTCTTAAATAAAATATATTTATTATTTTTTGCATTCTGCCATTTTTCAAAAGCTTTTAAGATAATAACAATAATAATTATGGGTGATAAAAAACGCACTATATTTTATTTATCTACTTTTTCTTATTTACATGTAGAGACAATTTCATTTTCTTGCTGTGGAAAATTAACTAATGTTGAAAAAGTAACATACATAATCCAATAAATAGAGTTTTGCACCAAAATTGTGCTTTCAGTTATATTAGTCATTATAAAAAATACAAAAAATACTAATGGCAAGAAACTAATAAAGCTTGATTCTCTTCTAACTAATAAGATGGATTTTACTAAGTTGATTACAAAAGAAGAGAAGAATAACACTACTCCCAGCAAACCAAGGTCTAACCACAGATCTAAAAAACCATTATGAGCGTGTGGAACACTCCACTTTAAAGTTTCCCATACATAACTCGATGGTCCTTCTAAATCTAACCAAAAGGCCGTGTAGCCATAACCTAACCAAAATTTATTCTCAATCATTACCCATACTGCTTGCCAAAGCTTTGTTCGGCCAGTTAAAGTTGCATCTCGCCCTAGAAATAGTAATATAGAATCCAGATTATTAGTTAGCCATGTAACCACCAACCCACCAGTTAAAATCAATAATATAGTTACCGGTATAACTACAAATGGATGCAAGTGTATGGTTCTATAGATTGGTATAAATATTAATAATATAAAAAAAATAATTAGTGCTGTTTTTGATGTAGATAAAAATAATAAAGTCAAAAAAATACTAAAATATATGAATGCTATGTATGCTCTTATTTGTTTACCAATAAGCAAAACAATAGTGTATATTGTAGCTAATGCCATTAGCCTACCAAATATATTTTTATGTATAAAAATGCCCCGCCATGCTCCTGTATGATAGATGTCATAATGCACTCCCAATGATGGTGTTATTATTGCAAAAGCAATGCTAAGCACAGCACTAAGGCAAAATGTCCAAAAAAATAACTTTATTATTTCTTGGTAGCTAAACCTAATAGCCAAATATATGCCAACTAAAGTAGTACCTAACAGTGCAACGCTGCGGCGAAATGTTACCTTAGGAAAATCTGACCATAAGATTGATATTATGGTCAATCCTATTAAAAGCCATAATAATTTATCACTTTTTATAGCTTTTAAAGCTGTTTTTATTCGCGGCAAAAGCATTATTAAAGTCAAGAAATAAAATACTATCCATATTATCTGTTTGATTTCATTACCCTTAACAGGGTCGAACACAGCTCCAAATTCATCTTGCAACAGTGGAACAATTGCCGTGGTAGACATAAACAATGTTAGTAACACTACTATTTTTTCTATACTTTTTGAGGAAATTTTCATTTTCCTCATGACCCATGAATCACTCGATATTCTTCAAATTTATATCCCATAATTCCAGCTATCATTCCGGCTCCCAAAAAAATATAATGAATTGATCTGATGATACGTTGCTTACCGATAAATAAGGAAGGAAGAAAAGTTATGAATCCTTGAGTTATCCGAAATGCACCTTTTAGCAGACGAATAAATATAGTGAGTATATTTCTAGCCAAGTATTTATCGCATAATCCAATGGTATTCCCGCCTCGAAAAGCTCTCTTTAGTATCCACTTTGCATTTGCCCGGCTAAGAGGAACATTTTCTTTAACAATTGCCTCATTAGTCCAAACAATTTTTGCACCGCCTGATAGACTTTTAAACAGATAAGTATCTGATCCACCACTTATATTAAATCTTTCATCAAAAGGTCCTTTAAGTTTGTCTAAGGACTCACGGGTAAAGAGTACATTGTTTGTTGCACCCATATATATTTGTTCTCCAGTTTGATATAATGGCCGTGGAAAAAAATTCCCTTTTATTATCCATTCCGGAGTATCTCTTGGAAAGATAAAAAACACTGGTCCTACTACTATATCAGCTTGATATTCTCTAATTGTAAATAATAACTCATCTAACCAAAAAGGATCAACAATTTCATCATCATCTACAAAAGCAATATAGTGGCAATTAAATTTTTTTGCAATATCAACAGCTTTATTACGCGCACTAGAAATGCCCCGGGTAGGTTCAATATCATAAAGTATTTTGGAAAATTCAGAAGAATACTTATCTACAACTGAATAGGCAGAACCTTTATTGTCATTGTCTATCACTATTATGCAACTTTTTACTTTGGGATTTTTGTTAAAAGCAAGTTTTGATAAGCTCTCCAATAATTTATCCAACATGATAAGTCGCTTATATGTTGCTATACATATTGCTATATCGTACATTATCCTTCCTCCTTTATGGGGATCTCACTTTTTGCTACAACACTAACTGCTAAGAAAAGCACGATGACCAACACTCCATCGGTTATTATGCTCGCCCAAATTGCTCCCTTCCAAGCGTATAGCGGTATTAACCATAAGTTAAGGGCTATATTTAGTACTGCTGCAGTCATCTGAATACAGCTGCGTATCTTTTGATAACCAGCTCCTGTTAAAGCATTTGAAATAAAATACTGAATACATTGAAAGAAAACTATCATTGAAAGCCAGCGAATTGCCTGAACCGCTTGGCTATATTCTTCGCCTAATAAAAAAGGGGCAACAGGAGCAAATATTAATAACAGCAAGACTGCAACTAATCCGTATCCAACTGAATAAGGTAATAAACCCTTAGCAAATTCAAAGCTTTGTATTATTCCTTTTTTACCATGCTTAAAAAATTGTGCATAACTTGCATTAAGCAAAGCCAGTACCGGAATAAAAGCCATTCCCATAATACGATAAGCCACTGTATAAATACCAGCAGCTTCAAAAGTGGAAAGCCTGACTAACATGGTTTTGTCAATATCTTGATAAATGCTTTGTGAAGACAGTCCTAGGGCAAAATAAAAACCATCCTTCAAGTTCTTTATTAATATTGTAATTGATTGTTTTGGTTTTCCTAGCTTTATATGAACCAAAAATAGACCCACAAGTGCTGATAAAGCAGAGGCTAACAAATACCAGCAAGCCCACATCCCAGGAGTAATTTGAGGACCAGATATAACAAACAAAAGAACTGCACCCAACCGCAAAGTATAAATCATTATATTTAGCATTGCTGTAATCCGCAATAACTCAAATGCTTGAAATGCATCAGCAGAATTCTCAAGTAGTCGCCCAAAGAAAAATTCGGCTATTGCAAGTATTAATAATAAATTCAATGGAATATTAGGCAATAAATTAACGCCTAATAAAAAAACTATGAGCGTTAAGATACTACCGCTTAATAAAATGGTCACAAGACCATTTCCCCAATAAACGGGGAAGCTTGCAGGATTACGGGATACATGCATAATAAGCAGCTTTCCACTACCCCAACCGGCGAAAGGAACTAGAATAAATACTAAAGCAAGTGCTCCTGCATAAATTCCGTATCCCCCCACACCCAGGCTTCTTGCAAGAATGATAAAATATATTCCTTGGAGAAAAACTTTTCCTCCATTCCCTACTAACATCCAGGCAGTATTTCTACCTAAAGTATTGTTACTAATAACTGTCCAAATAGATTTAATATTTATTTGCTTTTCACCCCTAACCCCTGATAACAAAATCCTAATTCCTGCAGCTTTTCTCTGTTTAAAAAATTCCTTGTATCCAGCACATATGGTGTTTTAAGAGTATTCACCATTTCCTGCCAATTCAGATTCATAAATTCCTGCCAGTGGGTTAACAAAAGAACACAATCTGCTCTTTGGGCTACATCTTCAGCCTTTTCACAATATTTAATATCCAAAGTAGGATTAAACTTCTTAAAAGTTTCCATTCCCTGAGGATCAAATGCCTTAATACTTGCACCTAAACTTAATAAGTGAGGAATAATAAATTCAGCTTGGGTCTTTCGAGCATCATCTGTATTTGGTTTAAAGGTTAATCCCAAAATACCAATCGTTTTCCCATTTAAACATCCTAAAAACCTTATGATTTTCTCAACTACATAACGGTGCATTGCAAAATTAGCATCAATGGCTGCTTTGACAATGCTTAATTCGCATTCATAATTTTTACTTAGTAGATACAACTCTGAAGTATCCTTTGGAAAACAGCTGCCCTGCCAACCACTAGAAACCTCAAGAAATTTGTCACCAATCCTGCTATCAAGACCCATTCCTTTAGCTACGTCTAGCACATTAGTACCTAATTTTTCGCATAACTTGGCCACTTCATTAATAAAGCTTATTTTTACTGCCAAGAAACCATTAGAGGCGTACTTAATCAATTCCGCAGTTCTCACATCAGTTTCAAAGTAAATGGGAAGCTTTTCGGGAGTTTCCCATTCAAAATTAAAATATCGCTCACATAATTTATGGTAATTTTCTCTGGTGACTAAAGGCTTATATAATTCTCTCATTATTTCTTTTGCAATTTGGTTATTAGCTCCAACAACAATTCTATCCGGGAAAAATACATCCTGAAGAGCACTTCCTTCCCTGAGAAATTCAGGATTACTAACAACAGAGAAATCCTTTTCAGGAATTAATCCCGATACTTCTGAAATTATTGAACTTACGACTTCCCCTGTTCCAGTAGGAACTGTAGATTTATTAACTATTAATGTAAATTTGTTTTTATTGATATTTTCACCAATACTCGTAGCAGCATTTTTAACACACTTTAGATCTGCGCTGCCGTCAGGTGCTGTAGGAGTTTCTACCCCAATAAATATTACACCCGCTTCTGCTATACAATGATACTCTGTTGTAGCAAAAAGCGATTTTCCTATAGTTTGCTGTATTATATACTCTAAACCCGGTTCATAAATTGGACTTTTTCCACCATTTATCAAATCCACTTTTTCTCTACTAATATCTATCACCGTAGTTTTATTACCCAGAGCTGCAAAAGATACTCCAGTAACACTACCCACATAGCCCCCACCCACACAAACAACATACATAGTATCTATCATTCCTTCCGCATAACTCTCAATTCTCCATTTTCAATTCTCCATTCTTACCCAACCCCATTTTTTCCCTATAAACGCTAATGGTTTCCCTTAAACCTTCTTCTAAATTAATTATCGGTTCCCAGCCTAAGAGCTCTTTCGCTTTATCGATAACTGGCCTACGCACTTTAGGGTCGTCCTCAGGTAATGGCTGAAACGATATTTGACTACTGGAAAAAGTTAATTTTTTTATCAAATATGCTAAGTCAATTATTTTATACTCTTGGCGATTGCCAATATTTATAATTTCACCACTAGCCTGATCTTTCTCCATCATCAACAATAAACCGCGTATTGTATCATCAACATAACAAAAGGAACGGGTTTGACTCCCGTCCCCATAAACAGTGATATTTTCATTTTTTATAGCCTGAGTGACAAAGTTAGATATTACTCTACCATCATCATTTCTTAAACCTGCAGAATAAGTATTAAAAATACGGGCTACTTTCACTTGTATCTTATACCTCTGATAGTATTCATAACAAAAGACTTCACCCAGCCGTTTTGACTCATCATAGCATGCCCTAGGTCCCCAAGTGTTTACATTCCCCCAATATTTTTCCGACTGAGGGTTAATTTCTGGGTCACCATATGCTTCGCTTGTACTAGAATAAACTATTTTGGCATTATTTATTTTTGCCAATTCAAGCATATTTTGAGTCCCAGTAGTAGTAACCGCAATTGTTCTTAAAGGGTATGCCTGATAAAATTTTGGGGAAGCCAGCGAAGCAAGATGATAAATCTCATGCACACCCTGTAACTGCTTAGACTTAATAATTTCTTTTTCAGAAACATCAGTTTGGATAAAACAGAAATTATTTTTATTAACTATGTCTTTTATATTACTTAGCAGGCCTGTACAAAGATTATCTATACCTATTACAAGATTATTTTCTTCTTTTACTAATTTTCTAGCTAGATAGGAGCCTAAAAATCCCGCTACACCTGTAATCAATATTTTCTTTTGCATGGGTATTCCTCCTTGATTCTCCTTCTAGTTAGCACCTTTGCCAATCAAAACTGCCGGGAAAGTAAAAAAAAGTATTTTTAAATCCAAGCCAAGAGACCAATTATCAATATATTCTATATCCATTTCCATCCATTTATCAAAATCAATATTGTTCCTGCCGGATATTTGCCAAATGCAGGTTATTCCCGGCTTAACGCTCGACCTCTTTTGGTAAATATATTGTTCAATTTTTGACATTTCTTCAACTGGCAGCGGTCTAGGACCTACTAAGCTCATATCGCCTTTGAATACATTTATTAATTGAGGCAGTTCGTCAATGCTTGTTTTTCTGATAAGCCTGCCTAACCTTGTTATTCTGGGGTCCTTTTTTATTTTAAAAACCGGACCTGACATTTCATTCAGGTTTTGCAAAGAATTCTTAAGCTGTTCAGCTTCAGGTATCATGGATCTAAACTTATATAAAATAAATATCCTTCCCTTTAAACCTACACGATTTTGTTTAAATATAATTGTTCCTTCTGGGCTATCAACTTTAATTAGAATTGCAATTAAAAATAAAAAAGGACTTAGAATTATTAATCCTAACCCCGAAATTACTATATCAATTATTCTTTTACTAATTTTTTCGTCAAACACTCCTTTACCCTCCATATGCCGCATAAACTTCAGAATAGGCTTGTCTATTTCAATTCGGAAATTATATATAAACACTACCGGAAAGCTTAAGCACATCAGTAGCAACTTCCATATTCCATAAATTTCCTATTTTAATATTATGCTCTGAAGTCTATAATATGTCTACTAATGTGTGGTTTTTAAATCAGAATATAATTGGCACTAATTCAAAGTTAGGAATTAGTGCCAATAAAAAAACTGGCTAGGCCAGTTTTGAGGTTTCGCTTCGCTTTCCTTCTTCTATTGCCTAACATTTTCACAATGTAAAACCTGACCCCATTGTCTCTGGCTCAGATGTGCTTTGCTGAAGAAGTGCCAAACGGTAAGTGAAAATCCTGGGCTCATTGAGTACATAGAATACCTGTTCCTCATCGTGCTCTAGATTGCCTCGATACATAATGGGTTTTCCTAATTCGTCGGCAATCTTGACTATATCCTCGAAGGTCTTAACATGAAGCAAAGAGTCACTGTTGATAGATAATTCATTTTCCAAAGCGACCAACCGCTCACCATGATCTTTGTGTATCTTTTTCCACTGTTTTTTAACAGGGTTGACAATGGTGTTTTCAGTTTTAAAGATAATTAAAATAATTCCTATTATAAATATAAATGCCAGCACACCATAAACTGTTAATTTAGTCTCATCCACAGGCAGGGTTGTAATTACGGTGTTTTCAATGACACCTTCACTGGATTTACTGAGGTCTTCAGCTATTTGGAAATAATTTCTATTTAAAGGAATAGTTATACTGGGAGTGAGTACTTCGTTTATTTTTCCATTGTCTGTTTGAGCTTCTATCTGGATATTCCAATATACATTCAAAATAACTTCAGTTCCAATATTGTATTCTTCAAGAAACTCAGCAACAAAATCATTATAAACCTTCAGATCAATAGGTATTTCTTTATTAAGCTGGACCTCCTTGTCTTTGGCTATAAAGCTTTCCTTGGCTGAGAGGGGGTAGGGTTTGCTCCAGATTATAATAATAGACTTCAAATCTCGCTGGATACCTTGCATGTAGGCAGTCACCTCATAATCCCCTTTTATATCAGCAACATTGTCCCCACGGAATTGATAATTGAAATTAGTATCAATGTTTTTGACAAAGGGAGTAAGATAATAAAGTCCCTCGCCCATGCTTTCCTCTGATGTTATAGGATTAGGATTTAAGTTAACTCTATAATCTACTTTAGCTTTATGATTATAGGTGTATAATGGAACCTTTTCCTCAACTGTACCGGGGCTTGTCCAATTCAAGTATAATAATACAAGCATTAAAACAGAAAAAAAGGATAGGACAACCATTAGAGCATAACGCAACCTTTTCCCTATTTTAAACTTAATTCCATTAATCTTGAACCATTTTAACCTAAAATTTTTGAGCATGATCTCACTCTCCACACTTTTCATATCTCTACATTTGCTGTATCTGGATCTCCTCTGCTACGCAGGTATAGAGTTGGCCAGCCGATTTTAGGAATAACCTGGAAAACCTTTCCTTTTATTTGCTGGGGATCTACCAACTGAGAATCTACAGAGGAGTTATTATCTCCTTTAGTTCGAAAGAGCCTTTTTCCACCTTTTTGATTCTCTATAGCAACTATCCGATGAGTTACGGATACTTGTTCAAGATGGAAATTAATAATATCTCCAACATTAACCTCCTGCTCCTGTATCTTTTTGACTAAAATGACATCACCAGGCATAATTTTAGGCTCCATACTTCCAGTTGCAATTATCTGAGGATATATGGGGAATAATCCCACTGCAAACCAAACAATAATTACCGCTAAAACACTTGTTATTATCCAGCCTAGAGTACCTTCTTTCTTTCTACCTATTCGCTTAACTTCTCTAGACTCATATAAATATATATTTTGAACTATTATTAAACTAAAGAATGGAATAAATGTACCTATTAAAGTCTTAGTAATCCAGCCCAGATTTGGCAATATAGGACAAAATCTTCGAAACACCTCCAAGGTACCTTTGTAAATTAGACTAGTAACTGGTCCTCCCAAATATGCAAGATAAGAAGCCATAAGTTGTTCAGAAAAAACGGGTAAAAGGCTGTTTCCAGCTAAGTTCACTCCATCTAAAGGATTCTGCAACTTTAAGTAATTAGCAAAAGGTATATCAATAAAAGTTAAAATCAGACTGACTATTATTATTATAAAAAACGGTCGTCTAACAGCATGATTATTAATTAGATTGGCACGGATAAGCTCGGTTCCCAAAAGGGCTGAACCAAACATGATAGCATTAAATACTATTCCTAGGGGGGTAAAGGAATAGGGGCTTTTTCCAAATCCGTCAATTAATCCTCCTGCTGCCAACAGAATAATAAAAATAAGTGCACAAACAAAGGCTGTTAAATTAAGAATATTTAAATACTTACGACGAGCAATAGGTCTTGAACGCGGAAAATACCAAGCAGTAAAAGCAGCTACTAGCCAAAGTGCTGGTATAAAAATGTAGCTAAAAAGAAAAGTGCTTCCCAACAATTTCTTGATTACTGGGAAAAACTCAATAAGATAAATTAAAGAGAGCATTCCCAATAATATTAGGCTTTTAGTTACTTTTGACCTTGAGAATGCACTCCTTTTTACTGCCAATGGTTACACCCCCTCCATCTTTTTTTAGAATTCAACTAATTAGGGTACATCCATTTACAGTACAGTTATTGACCCGGAAACTGGAAGGCTCTGTTCCCATGCGGCATATACCCCTGGGAGAACAGATAAACAAATTACTGTAATAAGCAGTAAAGCTATAATGAGAAGCCGTTTTTTCATAATATTGACCTCCTTTTCTTGTTTGTTGGAAAGAGCAGGATTTTACAAAAATCCTGCTCTTTATTAAATTACCTAATTAAATATTCCACTGTCTGTAAGTGGTGTTAACTGTAAGTAAAATACTCCCGTTTTCGAATTCTTCGGCGCCAATTTGATCTACACCACCGAGGTCATCTTTAAGTTCAAATGGTATTCTAAAGTATAAAGGATTTTCGTTTGCTTCGGCACGGGTAGCAACGTTAACACTATAATCATGAGCATCCAATTGTACTCCAAATAATGCAGCATGGGCTAAAATATCTGCTGATAATGTATCAACTTGGACCATGGTGCCAACAGCTCCACTAACGTTTGTATAGTTTACTCCATCCACACTATATTCAAGTCCTGCATAGAAGTGGTCGGAGAAATCTGCAGGTGCTCCATTGGCGGAAGCGGCAACTGTTAAAGCTTCAATTTCCGCAGGAATAGTACCGAAGTTTGCTACTTTATAATACAAATTCCCTTTTGCACCTGGGTATAGGTTGTCAAATGTAACAGTAGCTTTGTCATTGGCGTCAAGTGTTATATCCTCGGTTGTTATTGTGAAATTTGCCTCATCATGGGCAACTTGCTGACCACTAAAAGTGTTTGCAAGATCCCATTCTACTTCAAAAATAGTTTCTCCAACTAAGTTTTCTAAAAACTGAACGTCAAATTCCCCAGCGTCTACTGTGGCTACAAGTTGAGTGTCATCTGACCAATAGGCATAACCCATGCCCATGACCATGAGTGCCATTACCATAGTAATAGCCAATACTTTTACTTTTTTCATTTTACAAAACTCCCTTCAATTTTTGGTTTTTTAGAAATAAAATCCATATGTAGCTTTCTTTAATCACCTCCTAAATAATACATAAGAGATATAGTCCCACTTTTAAGATTGGTAGCTGGTGAACCTAGTGATGCCTTAGTAAGTCTTAATTATCAGAAATGCACCAAAAAAAGTGAGATAAATTAACTAAGTTTAATTAAAATGCTCTCAAGAGAAGCCATAACTCCTTCTAAACGAAATAACTTTTATGGAATCCACTGTCTGGTTTCTATCTTATAGGTGAAGCTATAAGGACCTGCAACCATAGGAGCTGTAGCCTCAATCTCATAAATAATGCTATTCTTACCGCTGCCTAATGGCGTCCAATTTCCTGGTACTGTAAACTTTGTTAAGATGGTATTGGGGTCATTTTCCAGAATCTTACGATACTCAATAGGTATAGAACCTGTGTTTGTAATAATAAAAGATGCAGGATATTTAGTTCCAGTAATCACATTAACAACATTCAAACTAAGATTTGTACCATCACTCAGCCAATTCGAACCAGGAACCAACTGTACCTGGGCTTCTAATTCTCCCGAATCACAAGTTACTTCCAGTTTTAAATCATCTGATAGGTAGGAGTAACTTATTCCCATGATGCTTAGGGAAACAAGGATAACAAGAGATAATAAGATTGTAAACTTTTTCCTTTGGCCTTTTTTCTTTGCCACTCCTGACACGGGCATCAACTCCTTACCGAGTTTTTTATAAAATTCAATGAACAATTCTATGTATTTTTTTACTTATAATGCATTTATTTACATGAGCAGATCAAAAAAATATTAATTATTTATTTGCCTAGTTACTTTTCTGCCTGGGTTCTGCAGATTATACTAAATGCTTCTGCTCTTGTCATAAATTTCTTAGGTCCAAAAGTATTATCAGGATATCCTCCCATGAGTTTGTGCTGAATGGCAGCTTTTACGTCATTTAATGCCCAATCAGAAATTTGGTCTTTGTCGATGTAACCAAGAGTGATGTCTAAAGTAAGCTTTTTCTCAAAGGCCCTCACTAAAACACAGGCCAATTCTTCTCTTGAAATATAGTCATTAGGTTTAAAGCGCCAGCCTGGATAACCATGAAAAATACCTGCTTCGGAAACGGCAATGATATAGCCTTTAACTTCATCGGATATTGAACCAAGATCCATGAAACCGGAGAAAAGTTTGTCTACAGGTTCTAAACCTAGCGCCTTGGCCAACAATACTGCCACTTCTGCTCTAGTAATACTCTCCTCGGGTCTGATTTTATTATCCGGTTCCAACTCAATGGTTTTATTCTTTAGTAGTGTTTGTACACATTGATAGGCCCAATGGCTGGGCGGCATATCAGAGATTAGATAAGTAGTAGTAATTGTTGTTCCTCCGCCTGATGAAGGAGCAGGAATCTCACTGGAATTAAAGACCAAAGAGATGTCTATATTATTTAGACCCTGTAATGTATTCGGCGTACCAATAGCCATAGCCACCGTATATTCAAAATCTACATACCCAAGCCTATCAATCACTATGTCTACACTTTTTCCTCCAATAATCCCGCTAAATGTATTATTATAAATTGCGGCGTTGGTAAAATTAGGATAATCCCCTTGTATAATTTTAAAATTCATGTTATTAGAAAAATCATCCTTCTTGACTACATCAGCAATACCGTCTACTTGTAAAGCTATACTACTGATCTTTACTTTGTAAAAAGAGCTGTTCTGAATACGAACAGTACCTGATTTGATAAGGCCGGGAAACCATGCAGCATTGTCGAAGGATGTAGGTACACCCTTAACATCCATCGTACTTTTCAGAACAAGCGGGGCAGTAAAATGTTTGCTCCCGTTAATGTCAATTGAGGTATCCGTCGGAGGTGCTGCGAAGGCTGCTGTACTCAAACTGCCTATAAAACCCACTATGACCAGCATCATTAGAATTATTAGAACCCTTTTTTTCCATCTTTTCAAGATTTTAATCACCCTCTTTATTTAAGATTTGGTAAAAATAAAATTCCCGATCAAAAGTACACTGATCGGGTCGGTTGCACCACTGACTCGGTATGTTCTAGGCGCCCAGTTACAGAACATACTTCATAGCCCCCCTTGGGAAAAATTAATTTCAGTTTTAAAACACCATTGTCCACTTACTACCTAAGTATAAATCCCTCATTATGGGAAATATGTCATTTTATGATGTCAATATCAATATATTTTCCATTATTATTCATTTTAATTCTACATTTTTCCATTTATACAAATAAATTATTGTATAAACTTCTTTCAAAAGTAATTAATAACTACTATCAACCTAATTAGTTGTCACAATTTCTATCACTTTTTAAAAAACCCACGACAATTAGTTTATCTTATAGCATAAAAAATAAGGTTCAGAATGCTATTAAGCATACTAAACCTTATTTTGGACTTTAACCTTAACCTTGCATTATTTTATTACTTTCCACCCTGCTTCAATGGCAGCTTTCACCTGTTCCGCTGCCGGACCTCCCGGAATATTTCTCTTTTCCACACAGGTGAATACTGATATCTCTTCATAAACATCTTCTGCAATTAATGGGCTAAAGCCTTGAAACTCCTCTATTGACAGGTCATCCAAACTTTTATTATTACTTAAGCAATATGCAACCAGCTTACCTACTACCTCATGGGCATCCCTAAAGGGCATCCCCTTTTTCACCAGATAATCAGCTAAATCTGTAGCATTGGTAAAGCCACCTTTAGAGGCATTGAGCATTTTATCTTTGTTAATCTTCATAGTTGCCAGCATAGGGGTAAATACCAGCAAGCATTTCTTCAAGGTATCTACACTATCAAATAAACCTTCCTTATCCTCCTGCATGTCCTTATTATAAGCTAGAGGCAGCCCCTTCATTA
>JUEF01000115.1 GCA_000802045.1 Peptococcaceae bacterium BICA1-8 | reverse complement strand
GGCTATGCAAAAAGTAATATTTAATGAAGAAAAATGTAAAGGTTGTGAATTGTGTACTACCGTATGTCCAAAAAAAATTGTATACATGGATGAAAACAAAATAAACAGTAAAGGATTTCATCCTGCAACTGTTACCCAGCAAGAAGAATGTATTTCCTGCGGATTTTGCGCCATGATGTGTCCTGACGTTGTTATAGAAGTAAGAAGGCTGCCTAAGGAGGGGAAAAAAGATGAGTAAAGTTTTGATGAAGGGCAATGAAGCCTTAGCTGAAGCAGCAGTTCGAGCTGGGTGTAGATATTTTTTTGGTTATCCTATTACTCCCCAAACTGAATTACCTCAGTATCTTTCTAAGAGGATGCCGGAAGTAGGAGGAGTATTCTTACAAGCAGAAAGCGAAGTCGCTGCTATCAATATGGTCTATGGTGCTTCTGGTGCAGGTGCACGGGTAATGACTTCTTCATCTAGTCCTGGAATTAGTTTAAAAGCAGAAGGGATATCCTATATCGCAGGTGCTGAATTACCCTGTGTAATTGTAAATATGATGCGGGGAGGTCCTGGTTTAGGAACTATTCAGCCTGCCCAAGGTGATTATTTTCAAGCTACCAAAGGTGGAGGCCATGGTGATTATAAGCTTTTAGTGTTAGCACCGGCTTCAGTTCAAGAAGCTGTAGATTTAACTATTGAGGCTTTTGATTTAGCTGATAAATATCGAAATCCGGTCATGATCTTAGGTGATGGTATTTTGGGTCAAATGATGGAGCCTGTGGAATTCAAACTGACAGAAAATAACGAACTGCCTGTTAAAGAATGGGCAACAACCGGAAAAAAAGGAAGAAAGAAAAATATTATCAACTCATTATATTTACAGGCGGAAAAATTTGAACAACACGTAAATCGTTTAGCTGATAAATTTGGTGAAATGGAAGCAAAAGAGCAAAGAGCAGAAACATATTTGGCCGATGATGCAGAAATACTTTTAGCGGCATATGGAACAACCTCGAGGGTTTGTAGAAAAGCTGTAGATATGGCAAGGGAAGAAGGAATAAAAGCAGGTCTATTTAGGCCTATATCCTTGTGGCCTTACCCGGCATATGCACTCCAACAAGTTTTAGGCAGGGTTAAGGGGATATTAACTGTAGAAATGAGTTTAGGCCAAATGATTGAGGATGTCCGTCTAGCGGTTAATGGCAAAGTTCCAGTAGATTTTTATGGTCGGGTCGGTGGAATGGTTCCAACGTCCCGTGATGTGTTTGATAAAATTGTTGCATTCCGGGAGGTGTTATAAGCATGGAAATAGTTTTTGAAAAACCTAAAGCTCTAGAAGATGTCACTTTCCATTATTGCCCCGGATGTACCCATGGTATTATCCATCGCTTGATTGCCGAAGTAATTGATGAACTTGATATTCAAGAAAAAACAATTGGAGTAGCTCCTGTAGGATGCTCTGTCTTGGCCTATGACTATTTTGATGTAGATATGCAGCAAGCAGCCCATGGTCGTGCTCCTGCTGTTGCAACAGGAATAAAAAGAGTAAACCCTAAGAATATAGTTTTTGCTTATCAAGGTGATGGAGACCTTGCTTCTATCGGTATGGCTGAGGTAGTTCATGCAGCTGCTCGAGGCGAAAAAATCACTATAATTTTTGTAAATAATGCTATTTATGGCATGACTGGCGGACAAATGGCACCTACTACTCTAGTTGGTCAAGTTACTAATACTTCTCCCTCTGGTAGAGATGTAGCACATAGCGGTTATCCTATAAGGGTTTCAGAAATGCTTGGTTCCTTAGTTGGACCCGGAAATTCTATGAAAAGAGTTTCTGTTCATGACCCTAAACATATTCGCCAGGCTAAAAAGGCCATAAAAGAAGCATTTGTTAATCAGATTGAGGGTAAAGGTTTCTCCTTAGTAGAAATTCTTTCAACTTGTCCAACAAATTGGGGCAAAACACCTGTTGAAGCATTAAAATGGCTAGAAGAAAAAATGCTTCCTTACTATCCTTTAGGTGATTACTCTCCAAAGGAGGGAGTTTAGTATGTTGGAAGAAATTATTATAGCTGGTTTTGGCGGACAGGGTGTAATGTCCATGGGGCAATTATTAGCTTATGCAGGAATGTTGGAGGATAAACAGGTGGCTTGGATTCCGTCTTATGGACCGGAAATGCGAGGCGGCACAGCTAACTGTGCTGTTACTATCAGTGATACGGAAATTAGTTCTCCTTTAGTAACTGAACCTTCTGTTTGTATCGTAATGAACAAGCCCTCATTAGATAAATTTGAACCAACTATTAAAACAGGGGGCTTACTATTTGTAAATACCTCTTTGATAGATGCCAAACCTAAACGAGAAGATATTAGTGTTTATGAAATTCCTGCTAATGCTATTGCCAATAAAATTGGCAATAGTAAGGTGGCTAACATGGTAATGTTAGGCGCTGTGCTTGAGATAATTAAAGCAGTTGAGCCAGAGTCCATTCTCGAATCCTTGAGGAAAGTACTGCCTCCTCAAAGACATAACTTAATACCCTTAAATGCTCAAGCCCTACAAAAGGGAGCGGAAATCGTGAGCTGAGATAAAAGCTAAAACCTGCGTTTGTGGGTTTTAGCTTTTATATTATTCGGAAATTTTTAACTGTTCATAATAATTTATTAAAAAAACTATTGTTTATGGCTTATTTTGTTAGTATAATTATAAACAGTTATATAATAAAGTTGTTTGTTAACGTGTATTAAACAACAGATATATAACTATAATTTTTATGGAGGAGGTAGTAATATGTCAGATTTTGATTCGAAATCCCAAGTTCAGACATCAGGCAGGGATTCCTTTGCCAGTAGTTTTGGGGTTATCGCTGCAGCGGCAGGTTCAGCTATAGGTCTAGGTAATATTTGGAAATTCCCTTATATCACCGGAATGAACGGTGGATCAGCATTTATTATCGTTTATTTAGTTTGTATTGCGGTAATCGGTTTTCCTGTTATGCTTTCAGAGTTTATGATTGGACGTAAAGCGGAAAGAAATGCTATAGGTTCTTTCAAAAAATTGTCACCAGGTACCCCGTGGTTTTTAACAGGTTGGATGGGTTTTTTGGCAGCATTCATGATTTTATCTTTTTACGGTGTTGTTGCTGGTTGGTCGTTAAACTATGTATTTCAAGCCATGACTGGTTCTCTATCCGGACTAAACCCTCAACAAATGGGAGATTTCTTTGGAGGGTTTATCACAGGTACTATTAGCCCCATTATCTGGCAAACAATATTTATGGCTCTTACCGGTTACATAGTTTATGCTGGTATTAAAAATGGTATCGAAAAATGGTCTAAAATCTTAATGCCATTATTACTATTACTTATCATTGTACTAGATGTTCGTGCTTTGACTTTACCAGGTGCTGGCGCTGGTGTAGAATTTTTATTCAAGCCTGACTTTTCTGCATTAACAGCTTCAGGTGTATTGGTAGCATTAGGTCATGCTTTCTTCTCACTTAGTTTAGGTATGGGTACTATGATTACTTATGGTTCATACATAAGTAAAAAAGAAAATCTAGGTAAAGTAGCAATGCAGGTCACTATAGCTGATACAGTTATCGCTTTATTGGCAGGTCTTGCTATTTTCCCCGCAGTATTTGCTTTTGGTATTGAGCCTGGTGCTGGTCCTAGTTTAGTATTTATTACTATTCCTAACATCTTTAATATGATGCCCGGCGGAATGATTTGGTCTACCCTCTTCTTTGTCCTTTTATCATTAGCAGCACTAACCTCAGCAATATCCATCTTGGAGGTTGTTGTTGCCTACCTTGTTGAAGAAGTTAAAATGAGTAGGCATAAAGGAACAATAATAGCTACAGTCTCTATAACTTTAATCGGATATCTCTGTTCCTTATCAATGGGATCAACGTTCGACACTTTATTCTTTGGTAAAAATTTCTTTGATCTTATGGATTGGACTTCAGCCAATGTTCTTTTACCTTTAGGCGGTCTATTCATTACCCTTTATGTTGGTTGGGTTTGGGGTCCCAAAACTACACTTACTGAACTATCTAATAATGGCGAGTTGTCCATATCATATTTAGGAGTGCTAATGTTCCTATGTAAATTCTTGGCACCTCTCGCGATTGCTATCGTATTCTTAAATGGTATTGGTATATTGAGCTTTTAAATTAGCCGTATAAGCTAAATAGTTTATAACTCAAGAAAACTGCACCTTTTGGTGCAGTTTTTTTAATTTTAAGAAGAAAAAAAGGAAAAACTAATTAAGTAAAAGAAGTTATTTTTATTAGTAAAATAAGGGGGATTTTATATGGTGAATAAAAATAGAATAATTGAAGAATTTATGGAACTGACAAAGATTGATTCAGAAACAAGGAATGAAAGGGAGATTGCCGATTATTTAAGATTAAAGCTGGAAAGCTTAGGGCTAGCTGTGTTCGAAGACAATGCCGGAAGTAAAATTGGAGGAAATGCCGGAAATATTATCGCCCAACTTCCAGGTAAGAACAATACAAAGAAAATTTTATTTTCCTCACATATGGATACAGTCCAGCCTGGCAAAGGTATAGAACCTATATTAGTAGATGGCATTATAAAATCCAAAGGTGATACCATCTTAGGTGCCGATGATAAAGCGGGAATTTCTGCAATTCTCGAGATGCTAAGAGTTATCAAGGAAGAAGGGATAGAGTATGGCCCTTTACAAATAATATTTTCTGTTGCTGAAGAGGGAGGACTCCATGGAGCTAAAAACCTAGATCCGAAGCATATAAATGCTCAACTGGCCTATGTTTTAGATAGCTCAGGTCCAGCAGGTCATATGGTTATCCAGGGGCCTGCTCAGAATCAGGTAGAGGCAATTATTACCGGAAAAGCAGCCCATGCTGGCATGGCTCCGGAAGAAGGTATAAATGCTATCCAAATAGCCGCCCGCGCCATTGCCCGAATGAAAATAGGCAGAGTTGATGAAGAGACTACAGCAAATATCGGTGTTATAAAAGGTGGGAAGGCTACCAATATTATTCCAGATAAGGTTTGGTTAGAGGGAGAGGCAAGGAGTTTAAATAGGGATAAGTTGGATAAACAGTGTCAGCATATGCTGGAATGTCTTCAACGGGCAACTGAGGAATTGGGGGGACAGGTTGATGTTAAGATTGAACTTAACTATCCTGAAATAAGCATATCCGAAGATAACGAAGTTATTACTATTGCTAAAAAGGCTGCGCAAAACCTTGGCTTTCCAATTATATTAGAAAAAACAGGCGGGGGCAGTGATGCTAATATTTTAAGTGGCTATGGAATATCTACGTTAAATATCGGTATCGGAATGGAAAAGGTACATACGACAGATGAATTTATAACCGTGGAAAACTTAGTTAACAATGCTCGATTTCTAGTAGAGATCGTAAAAGCTGCAGGGATAAATAATTAAGATGATTAGAATAAGAAATGCTATAGTTTTAGATGTTTTAGAAGAGAATGAAGAGTATCAAGAACTTGTCGTTCAAATTGATGAAAACAAAGGTAAGGCTGTAAATTATCCCCGATTAACCGGTCAAGTGCAAAAAGGAGATATAGTTTACCTTAACACTACAGCAGTTAATATAGGATTAGGGACAGGCGGAGTCCACTTTGTACTAGCCAATAATAACTTAGAAAAAGATAGTAGAGGACATGGACATATAATGAAAATGCGGTATACTCCTCAACAGATAAAAGTACTAGCTGTTGAGGAGGAGGCTAGTCCTCATCATGAACTGATAAAGGATTTTAATTCCCTACAGAATACACCTGTGGTTATTGCATTTCTTCACAGTATGTTGATATCGGCTTTAGCTGGCATTAGATGTATTAATGAAAACTTGAAAATTAGTTATATCATGACTGATGGTGGAGCCTTACCCTTGGCTTTTAGTAAAACAATTAATCTTCTAAAGAAGGAAAAGTGGCTAACAGGCACCCTTACCTCGGGGCATGCTTTTGGTGGTGATTTGGAGACTATAAATGTATATTCGGCTTTAGTCGCAGCTTTTATGGTCCAAAAACCTGATTTAATAATTATAGCCATGGGACCAGGTAATGTTGGGACGGGAACAGAATTTGGAACTACAGCCTTAGAAGCTGGTCAAATTATTAATGCTGTATACAGTCTTGGGGGGCATCCTATTCTAATTCCTAGAATAAGTTTTCAGGATAAGCGTAATCGCCATCAAGGAATAAGCCATCATGTAATAACAGTCCTAAATAAAATTGCTCTGGCCCCTTGTTCGTTGGTGCTTCCGAAATTGCACGATGTAAAAAAATACAACTATTTAGAACAACAGATTAAAGATAATAAATTAAATGCTAATCATAAACTAATTTATGAAAGTGGTGCTGAAGGACTGGCCTACCTAAAAAAATCTGGCATTAGTGTTACGACTATGGGTCGTTCTTTTGATGAAGATCAAGAATTCTTTTTAACTGCAAGTGCAGCCGGAGCTTTTGCGGCCAGACTAGTTTAGAAAAGTATTAATGCAATCTTGGACTGTTTTATGCTCACAGGCTAATCTTCTTAGTTCATCTAAAACATCTTGGATTGGTCCGACTAGGTATAAAGAGTTATTGGTAATATATTTTTCCATATAGATTACTCCTTAATTACTTTTTATGGTAATATATGCCTTTTAGAAAATATTATGCGGAACGTATTGGAGGAATAATGTTGGCCAAATATTTTGTAGACCTCCATATTCATATCGGGTCTACCTTAGAAAATCATCCTGTTAAAATTACTGCTTCAAGAAAGTTAAATCTAATCAACATTATTGAAGAATGTGTTCACCGAAAGGGCATAGATATTATTGGAATTGTCGATTGTGCTAGTCCACGAGTACTAAAGGATTTAGATAGCTTAATAGAAAAGGGAGATTTATTCGAATTTAAAGGTGGTGGACTTAGCTACCGGGAGCAATTAACTATCCTTCCAGGGGTAGAGGTAGAAAGTTGTGAAGCAAATGGCGGAAGAGGCCATTACTTGAGCTTTTTCCCTACTTTATCCCAAGTAAAGGAATACAGCCGTTTTCTTTCTGCATATATCAAGAATATTAATCTAAGTACTCAACAATCATATCTTACAGCACAACAGTTGGGGGAAACTACAAACCAGCTCGGAGGGATTTTTTCCCCAGCCCATGCTTTTACTCCACATAAAAGTCTTTTTGGTAGCTGCGGAGATTCTTTAGAAAGTGTATTTTCAGATTACGCTTCAAAGTTAAAAATACTTGAACTAGGTTTAAGCTCTGATTCACAAATGGCCGATACCATCGCAGATCTAAATAAATTAACTTTTATTAGCAACTCAGATGCCCATTCTTTAGAAAAAATCGGAAGAGAATATAATATTTTTGAATTGGAGGAGCCTTCTTTTAGTGGAGTAAAACAGGTTCTTTATCAGGAAAAAGGTAAAATAGTTGCTAACTATGGCTTAGATCCTAAATTAGGGAAATATCATCGAAATTTTTGTGATAGGTGCAAAAATATTTTAAATACCACTGTCCCGGTTGATCGCTGTCCTCAATGCTCTAGCCAACAAATTATAAAAGGGGTATATGATAGGTTAAAAGAAATAGGTGATTTAAAATCAGTAAGTCCCGAGAATCGACCACCTTATTATTACCAAATTCCTCTTGCTTTTTTACCAAATGTCGGGCCCAAAACTATTAAGAAGTTAATCGATAATTTAGGTACAGAAATGGAAGTACTACACAAAATAGATTTTTTAGATATTAAAGATTTGGTTGGAGCAAAAGTTGCAAATACAATAGAAATGGCACGAAAAGGACAAATGGTGATCAGTCCGGGAGGTGGGGGTTTTTATGGAAAAATTACAGCAAGCGAAAGAGGTAATTACTACATTTAACGCTTCAGGAGCATTAAGGGCTGCCAGCCAGGACTTTGTAGTGGTGATAGTTGATGTGATAGATATGTCTACATCAATAGAAGCAGCCCTTGAAAAGGGTGCTATTTTTGTTTTGGGAGCAAGCCCCGACATTTCCAAGGTCCCTGTTTATGTAAATCCATATAAAATTGGGCTAGCTGCGGGTAGTAAGGCTAAAGATTTGGGTAGTAAAGTAATTATTATAACTGAACCTAGATGGGGAGAAAAATGGGAAAGAGAAAATAATTGTCAAAAACTTATTTCTGGTATTAATGATGGGGGAGGACAGGTTGAGGAGATTTTACCTAATATAGGTGCTGAGGTTGGAAAAATGCTTGATTTCAAAGATAAGGTAGTTGTGTGTGTAAGTGATACGGGTGGTGTTGCTTTTGATGCAGCCTGGCAAATGAAAAAAGATATCCTAACTGGAACTATTGCCAGAACGATGACTACAAAAGGAAAAGAGACAGCACTTTTAGCGGCAAAAAGGGCAATTAACTTAGCCAAGGATAGGAATATAGCAATTGTTGCTGCTAGTGCCAATTCACTTGAAGATGTTTTAGGGGCAAGTTTTATAGCTCAAACAATTATAGAATTAGGGTACTTAAACAGTTAGATACTTTCAAAGGCATAATTATCTCCTAGGTGCATAAATATGAATTGTGTAAACATTCCGAGGGAGAGAACGATGTGAGTAAATTGGTCAAGCTAGGTTTAAAAAGTTATCTCATAAAAAATTATATTATATATCTATTTTTGATCTTATTTGTAGTAATGGGTATTATATTTGGTGTTTTAGGAGTTAAAGCTCTTGCACCGGAACAATTAAGTAATTTAGATAGATATATCGATACTGGTTTTCAAAATATTTCTAACCAGTTGGATTATCAAGCTACCGCAAAGCATGCTATTTGGCGTAATCTGACGACAGTTTTTAAAATCTGGTTTTTAGGTCTAACTGTAGTTGGGTTACCATTAATTTTGGTAATTATTTTCACCCGTGGTTTTATCTTGGGTTTTACAGTAGCTTTTTTCTTAGAAAAAAAGTCTTGGCAGGGTTTGGGAATTATCCTGCTAACTATTTTTCCACAAAATCTCTTGCATTTACCAACAATAATTATCGCAGGTGCTTCAGCAACAGCTTTTAGTATTTATTTATTAAAAGGCAGATCTGAACACAGGACTATATCCAGCTATTTTCTAAGGTACAGCCTAATAATGTCTATTTTAGCTGTTGTTATGATTTTAGCCGGTTTTGTAGAAGGCTATATTACACCCTTAGCCATTAACTTCTTTGAATTTTAGTATAAAGAATGGTTATATATCTATTAATTGACATAAATTTATTTACTTTTAGAAATATTCAAATTATAATATAGCTGTGTTTAATTTATTTGTTGTATACATATGGGAAACTATTGTTTTACTGCAATAGACATTGTATATTGCAAATAAATTTTTTTATTACAGCTTAAGCAAGGAGGTGAATTTGTAGGTTTGCTTTTCATTTTCTTTATTAAAAAAGGAGGTAATAAGTTTTGGACGCTTTTGTAAGTTTGATGGGTAAAGTAAACAGTTTTGTTTGGGGACCATATATGTTGGCCTTATTAGTAGGTACTGGTGTATTTTTAACATTTCGTTTAGGTTTTATAACTTTTAAATATCTTCCTTATGCATTAAAATTAGCATTTTCTAAAAACCAAGACTCTACTTCAGAAGGAGATATAACCCACTTCCAGGCTCTTATGACAGCACTAGCTGCAACAATAGGTACTGGTAATATTGCCGGTGTTGCTACTGCAGTTGCCCTTGGCGGACCTGGTGCAGTATTTTGGATGTGGATAACAGCTTTGGTAGGTATGGCTACAAAATACGCTGAGGCTATTCTTGCTGTTAAATATCGTGTTAAAGATGCAAAAGGTGAAATGGCCGGTGGCCCAATGTATTTCATTGAAAAAGGCTTAAACATGAAGTGGCTTGCTGTACTTTTTGCTTTCTTTGGAGCAGCTGCTGGTTTCGGTATTGGTAACATGGTTCAGTCTAACTCTGTTGCGGACGCTTTATATTCAACCTTTGGTTTAAACCACTGGATTTCCGGTGTTGTTTTAGCTGCTTTAACCGCTTTAGTTATTTTAGGCGGAATCAAGAGTATTGCTAAGGTAACAGGAACTCTAGTTCCAATTATGGCTGTTTTTTATGTAATTGGTGGCTTAGTAATTATTTTATTAAATATTGGCCAATTACCAGCGGCTTTTGCTTTTATTATAAAATCTGCATTTAGTGGTGTAGAACCTGCTGCCGGTGGTTTTGCAGGGGCAACAGTTGCTCAAGCAATTCGTTTCGGGGTAGCACGGGGTGTATTTTCTAACGAAGCTGGTTTAGGTAGTGCGCCAATAGCTGCTGCTGCTGCTAAAACAGATCATCCTGCTCGTCAGGCTTTCGTTTCCATGACTGGTACTTTTCTTGACACTATTATTGTTTGCTCCATCACAGGTTTAGTTTTAGCCATTACTGGCGTTTGGGAAACTGGAACAACAGGTGCTGCCTTAACAACAATGGCTTTCCAAAAAGGGCTACCTGGTCCTGGTGGAATAATTGTTGCGATAGGTATTATTCTTTTTGCGTATTCAACAATCCTTGGTTGGGCCTATTATGGTGAGAAATGTGCTGAATATCTTTTAGGTGAAGTTGCAGTTAAACCATACAGATATTTATGGGTACTCTTTGTTGGTTTGGGTGCTGTTGCAAAATTATCCTTAGTTTGGGATATTGCTGATACATTAAATGGTTTGATGGCTATTCCTAACCTTATAGGTTTGCTTTTATTGAGTGGAGTAGTTGTTAGTGAGACTAAAGACTTCTTAGAAAATGTCAAAGCAAAAGAAGATGCCCAAGCGGCCAAGTCTACAACTGCATAAATATTTAAAAGGTGATAAAAATCTTCGATTTTTATCACCTTTTTTTATGTTGAAATTAATAAATATATTTTTATGCTGAAACAGGACGGGCACATAGGTCCGCCCCTACATTTTTCAATCTTTTACTCATTAGGTGTATTATCTTGAATTGGAGTAGGTTTTTTCCCTTTCTTAATAATACTTATAGCCGGTTCAGGGCAAACAAGTTCACACATACCACATACTATACAGCCCTCCATCCTTGGCATAATAGCAGGTGTTCCCATAAAGCCAAGGTTTTCTGACCAGGATATTACCTGTGTTGGACATTTCTCTATACAAAGTCCGCATCCCTTACATAGATCGAAAAAAACTGTGAAGGTACCCTTTTCATTTTCATAGGTTTCCTGTTTCCAATCCCTATTTGTTTGCTGATTATTACCCATTTAGGTAGTAGCCTCCTTTTTATAATTAATATGTATTATATTAATTTGTTTTAAATTAATTATTAATTCTAGGACAAGGGAAGTAATACATAGATTAGTATAAAAAAGAAAGGAGCGATTAAACATGTATTTAGTTGCTATTACTAATTGGAAAAGAAAGTTAATATATCTGGTTGCTTTCCTGCTTATTATTACCCTTGTTGCCACTATAGTTCCACAAATATTAGGATTTAATACAGTTAATACTGACAGTCAAATTAATGAAGAAAATCTAACTCAGCCTATAAAAGTACAAAGTACACCAGAAAATGAGGATTCACAAATGGTTAACCCTCAAAAGTAGAAGGAGAAGAAATATATTTGTGGAAGTAATAGCTAGAAATATTAACTTGGGGTGTTGCCAAATGAATCTATTAGTAGAGGAATTTTTAAGTTACTTATATGTTGAAAGAGGATTAGCTGAAAATACAATTATTTCCTATCGTAGAGACCTGACAAATTTTTTGCAGCTTTTAAAAAATAATAATATTTTTGAGATAAAACTTGTAAAACGGGACCATATTATTAGCTATTTGTTTTATCTCAGACAAGAAAATAGGGCTGCAACTACTATTGCTCGGCATGTTGCAGCCCTAAAAACCTTTTTTAAATATCTTAAACAGGAAGGTTATATTGAAGAAAATATTGCTTATGAAATTGAACGCCCAAAACAGGGGAAAATTCTTCCTAAGTTTCTAAGCTGCGAAGATGTAGATAGACTACTTGAAGCGCCTATTTTAAACAGTCCTGCTAGAATAAGGGATAAGGCTATGCTTGAAGTATTATATGCAACAGGGATGCGTGTTTCTGAATTAATTAATTTGGGTATTAATAATGTAAATCTGGAAGTTGGTTATGTAAGGTGTATGGGAAAAGGAGCAAAGGAGAGAATAATTCCCTTAGGATCACAAGCGGTTAATAGTTTAAATACATATTTTGAGTGGGGACGAAATAAACTACTTAAAAATCATAAGGAGCAGACCCTGTTTTTAAATCAACACGGCAGAAAAATGACCAGACAAGGATTTTGGAAAATAATTAAAGGTTATTCCACAAAGCTTGGGATTGCACAAAAAATAAGCCCACATGTATTGAGACATTCCTTTGCTACTCATCTTTTGGAAAATGGCGCTGATTTACGGGCTGTTCAGGAAATGCTAGGTCATGCTGATATATCAACCACCCAAATATATACCCACGTAACCAGGGCTAAAATTTCCCAAATATATAGACAAGCCCATCCCAGAGCTTGAAGCTTAAGGAGGCATGGAAGTGAAAAAGACAATTTTATTAGTTTTGGATAGTCTAGGAGTTGGAGAATTACCTGATGCTAATTTATATGGTGATGAAGGGACGAATACCTTAAAAAATATTTCTTATGCTTTAGGAGGAATTGCGCTACCTAATTTAGGCCGTATGGGTATAGGTAATATTACAGAAATAAAAGGAGTTGCCCCTCAAAAGGATACTATCGGAGCATACGGTAAAATGGCGGAAATATCAAAAGGTAAGGATACTACAACAGGCCACTGGGAGATGATGGGCTTAATTACCTCTGATCCATTTCCAACCTTTCCGCGAGGATTTCCATCGTATTTAATTGAAGAATTTGAAAAGCTTATCGAGAGTAAAACTCTAGGCAATGAGGTAGCCTCAGGTACTGAGATTATAGAAAGATTAGGACAGAAACACATGGAAACTGGTTTTCCTATTGTTTATACTTCGGCTGATAGTGTTTTTCAAATAGCCGCACATGAAGAGGTAATTCCTTTAGTTGAATTATTTAAAATGTGTGAAATCGCTAGGGAATTTTTAGTGGGACCATATAAGGTCGGCAGAGTAATAGCAAGGCCCTTTATCGGAAAAAATGGAAGCTTTACAAGGACAAGTAATCGCCATGATTACTCACTAAAGCCACCTCAAAAAACATTACTAGATATTTTAGTGGAAAATGATAAAGAGGTAGTTTCTATAGGGAAAGTTAAGGATATTTTTGCAGGGCAAGGCTTTACCGGGAGCTTCCCAACTGTTAATAATATGGATGGTGTTGATAAGCTTATTTTGGCCTATCAAAATTTACAGGATGGGCTTATTTTCGCCAATTTAGTGGATTTTGATGCTAAATTTGGACATCGAAATGATCCTGTCGGTTATGCTGAAGCCTTACAAGAATTTGATCAAAGACTTCCTGAAATTTGGAATATAATGGATGAAAATACAATTTTAATAATTACCGGAGATCATGGCTGTGATCCGACTACAATTAGCACCGATCATAGCAGAGAGTATACCCCTTTATTAATAATGGGTAATGAAGTAAAAAAATCCTGTGATTTAAAGATTAGAGAATGCTTTGGAGATATTGGTGCCACTCTAGCAGAATATTTTAATGTGCCATTTAGTGGACATGGAACAAGTGTCTGGAATCTTATTAAAATGGGGTGATATAGTGAATAAAACTTTAAATTATATAAAAGACAAATTGAAAATTATGCCACAAATAGGTTTAATTTTAGGTTCAGGCCTAGGGGTTTTAGCTGAAGAAATTACCAATCCTGTATTTTTACCATATCAAGATATCCCTGGATTTCCGGTATCTACAGTAGAAGGTCATGCCGGCAGGCTTGTTACAGGAGAACTAGCAGGTGTTCCTGTACTAACAATGCAGGGAAGGTTCCATTATTACGAAGGCTATGAAATGGATAAGGTTACCTTTCCAATCCGGGTTATGCAAGGGCTGGGGATTAAACAACTATTAGTAACAAATGCTGCTGGAGGGATTAATCTTTCTTTCGAACCAGGTAGTATTATGATTATTACTGATCATATAAACTTAATGGGCACTAATCCTCTAATCGGGTCAAATAGGGATGACTTTGGTCCTAGATTTCCTGATATGACTTTAGCCTATTGCCCACAATTGCAAAGAGTAGTTAAAACTGTTGCGCAAGATTTACAGATAACAGTTAAAGAAGGAGTATATGTGGGTGTAACGGGTCCAAGTTATGAAACACCAGCTGAAATAAGATATCTGAGAGCTATTGGCGCAGATGCCGTGGGTATGTCTACCGTCCCAGAGGTTATCATCGCCAACCATGGAGGCATGTCGGTATTGGGTATATCCTGTATTACTAATATGGCTGCTGGAGTTACAGGGCAACGATTAAATCATAATGAGGTTATAGAGACAGCCAATAAGGTTAGAGAAAATTTGCGATTATTATTATTAGGAATAATAAATAATCTAAGGCAGGTAACCAATGAGGGTTTATGATATTATTGCAAAAAAAAGAGATGGATATAGTCTAAGCCCTAATGAAATTGAAGCTTTAATTAAGGGTTATGTTGATGGTACAATACCTGATTATCAAATAGCAGCTTGGGCAATGGCAGTCTTTTTCCAAGGTATGGATGAGGAGGAGATCAAGGCTCTAACTCACCAAATGATTATATCTGGTGATAGTATAGATTTGAGTGAAATTGAAGGTATAAAAGTAGACAAGCATAGTACTGGAGGAGTAGGGGATACAACAACCCTTGTCTTAGGACCAATAGTTGCAGCAGGGGGAATTCCTGTTGCAAAAATGTCCGGTAGGGGCTTGGGACATACTGGTGGTACTATTGATAAACTAGAATCAATTCCGGGGTTTCATGTAGAGCTAACAAATGAACAGTTTATTAAACAGGTAAATGAAATTAAGTTAGCTGTAATTGGACAAACAGCTAACTTAGTACCTGCAGATAAAAAGTTATATGGATTAAGGGATGTTACTGCAACTGTAAATTCTATGCCCCTTATAGCTAGCAGTATTATGAGTAAAAAGATTGCAGCTGGTGCTAATGCTATTATTTTAGATGTCAAAACTGGCAATGGTGCTTTTCTTAAGGATTTAGACGAAGCCATTGAATTAGCTAAGGTTATGGTTAATCTCGGCGATAACTTTAATCGAGATACGATAGCAATAATTACTAATATGAATCAACCATTAGGATGGGCGGTTGGCAATTCTCTTGAGGTCGAGGAAGCGATTATGACTCTTCAAGGTAAGGGACCTGAGGATTTGACTAAGTTATGCTTGGAATTAGCGGCACATATGTTTGTTTTAGGCAAAAAGACATCTGAATTTGCAAAAGGTTTAGAGTTAGCTGAAGAAATGCTATATGGTGGCAAAGCCCTCGCAAAGTTTGCTGAGTTCATTAAAGCCCAAGGTGGAGATGCAACGGTTATTGATAACTTAGAAATATTACCCCAAGCTAAACATATGCAAAAAATCACTAGTTTGCATTCTGGATATATTGAAAGCATAGAAACTCAGGAAATTGGTAGGGCTGCAATGTTATTAGGGGCAGGAAGAAGCAAACAGGAAGATATAGTTGAATTAGGCGTAGGTATTATGATTCGTAAAAAAATCGGAGATCAAGTTACTAAAGATGATATCTTAGCTGAGATTTATTACAATGAAGATGAAAAGGCGCAAAAGGTTATCCCTATTATTCAAGCTGCCTACAGTTTTACTAAAGAAATAATAAACAAGCCCCCTTTAATATTAAAAACCATAAATTGAAAGCATTTAAAAAACGGGTGATACCCGTTTTTTTTACTTAATTTGTAATTGATCATGATAAATTTTATATATCGGTATAATAATCCTCGTAATAAAGACATAGATAGTTATACTTCCTAAAAATAAAAGTAGGATTAAACTAATAAAATATTCCATAAATCCACCTCCCTAAAATATTGTTTTACTTTTTTGTAAAAAGCATACCAAAGGCAGTTTTGGAAATAATAAAAACAATTCGTTGGGGACATTCCTCATTTAAGAAACAAGAAGTAAGATGCAAGAATTAGTTTTATCCTGCTTCGTGCATCCTGCCTCCCACCATCTGTATGGAGGTGTGTCCCCTAACCTTATTACCTTATTTTAGGGAGGAATTATTTTGTATAGGAAATCATTATGTGTTTCAATGATAATTTTATTTATTCTTGCGCTGCTTCCGAATTTTGCTTATGCTACAGATCTTACACTTGAGTCAGCTTCAGCAATTTTAATAGATGCTGATTCGGGGAAAATTTTATTTGAAAAAAATTCCCATGAACGGAGAGCCCCTGCAAGCGTTACTAAATTAATGACCTTATTAGTTGCTATTGAAGCTATTAAAGAAGGTAGAGGTAGTTATGATGACATTGTTGTGGCAAGTGAAAATGCTTGGAGATTAGGAGGTTCACAGATATATCTAGAGCCTGGAGAAGAAATGTCGTTAAAAGAGCTATTAATCGCTATTGCTGTTGGTTCAGCAAATGATGCTTGTGTAGCTGTTGCTGAACACTTATTTGGAACCCACGAAGCTTTTGTTGAGGTAATGAATAATAAGGCAAAAGAACTAGGTTTAAATGATAGCATGTTTATTAATTCTTACGGGCTACCGGCAGAAAATCATTATACTAGTGCTTATGATATAGCGCAAATAGGAAGAGCGGCACTAAAACATGAAGAAATTTTACAATTGACTACTATTAAGCATTACCGTTTAAGAGAAAATACAAAAAATCCTTTTCAATTAGATAATACAAATAAATTATTATGGTGGTATAAAGGTGCAGATGGTTTTAAAACCGGTTGGATTGGTGAAGATTCAGGCTTTTGTTTAGCTTCAACAGCAGAAAAAGAAGGATTAAGGCTAATTTCTGTAGTCTTAGGAGCACCTCAAAGAAACGGTAATTTTAGAGACAGTATGGTATTGTTTAATCACGGTTTTGCCTCCTATCAATATAAGGAGTTTTTAAAGGAGGGCCAGGAGGTTACTGAGCTTAAAATTGGTAAAGGGAGTCAAGATTTTATTACAGGGGTAACTAAAGAAAGAGTTGGCTTAATGATACCAAAAGGAAAAGGTGAAGGATTTGCCACTCAGGTGGAAATTGCTCCTATTGTACATGCTCCAATAGAAAAAGGACAAGTTGTCGGGAAGATTTCTATATTGAAAGAAAATGAAATAATAAAACAATTCGACATTGTGGCCAAAGAAAGTGTGGCAAAAGGGTCAATTTGGAGGCAATATAAGAAGCTATTTAGAGACATAGTGGATTTTGATTAAAAACCTGCGATGCAGGTTTTTCTTTTTTCTTCGACATTCTTTTTTCCAAAAATTAGCAGGAAATGTAAATTATATGTAGAATAACTTTCTAGTTGATTATAGGAGGATTGAAGTAATGGTAATTGTAAAAATAAAAAACGAAAGCCTTATAGTGAAACTTTCAGGTGATCTTGATTTAGTACTTGCTAAGGATTTCAGGGATACTGTTGATAAAATACTGTTGGACAGGCCATTAAAAAATTTGATTTTAGATGTATCAGAAGTTAATTTTATTGACAGTTCTGGCTTAGGGGCAATACTAGGGCGCTATAAACTTATCCAACAGCAAGGTGGTAAAATGTCAATTTGGGGTGCAAAGCCCTCAGTCCATAGGATATTAGATTTATCGGGAATTTTAAAGATTATTCCTGTCTTTAATACCGAAAAAATTATTATAGAGAAGAGGGAGGCGTTATAATGGGTACAAACAATAGAGATAATTATATTAAATTAGAATTTTCTAGTCTGCCAGAAAATGTTGCTTTAGCTAGAGTTTTGATTGCGAGCCTTGTAGTCCAGGTTGATACAACGATAAATGATTTGGAAGAGGTTAAAGTTGCAGTTTCAGAAGCAGTATCAAATGCTATTATACATGGTTACCAGAATGAACCAAGTGGAATGGTCAATATTAAAGCTAAAATAATTGCCGGGCAATTGGAGATAGTTATTGAGGATAGTGGAATAGGTATTGAAGATATTGAAAAAGCTATGACTCCAACCTTTTCAACTCATCCTGACCGAATGGGACTGGGTTTTGTATTTATGAAATCTTTTATGGATAATGTTGAGGTTTTATCTGAGATAGGCAAAGGAACAAAAGTAATACTGCAAAAAAAACTTATAAATGATGGGTCTTGTGCCCGTGTAGCAACATAAATAGGTGTGATATGAATGTAAGATTATCTGAAATGAATTTGCCCAGATTCCCGTTACTATCTGACCAGGAAATGACAGACTTATTAGCAAAAGCACAAAAAGATGATAAGCAGGCTAGAGAAAGACTGGTCAATTGCAACCTAAGATTAGTATTTAATTTAGTGCAGCGGTTTGCTAATAGAGGATATGAAATAGAAGATTTATTTCAAATTGGAACAATAGGATTGATTAAAGCAATTGATAAATTTGACTCTAGCTATAATGTAAAGTTTTCTACTTATGCCGTACCTATGATTGTTGGAGAAATTCGCCGTTTTTTAAGAGATGATAATCCGGTAAAGGTTAGCCGTTCATTAAAAGAGACTGCTTACAAAGTAAATAAATGCCGTGATACTCTAACGAAAGAATTAGGAAGAGAACCTAGAATTAATGAAATTGCCGAAATATTAGAAATAGCAGTGGAAGATATTGTAACAGCTTTAGAGGCTGTCCAGACACCAACCTCAATTCATGAAACACTTTATCAGGATGATGGAGATCCAATCTATATTTTAGACCAATTAACTAACGAAAATGAAGAGGATCCTCAGTGGTTTGATAAATTAGCTTTAAAAGAAGTACTTAATAAATTGCCGACAAAGGAAAAGGAAGTATTAGTTTTGCGATTTTTCCAGGATAAGACTCAGACAGAAGTGGCTGAAACAGTTGGACTTTCACAAGTTCAAGTCTCAAGAATTGAAAGGCAAGCACTTCGTAGAATTAAAAGCCTGATGGGTCAAGAACCAGATATTTGTTAAAAAGCCGGTTATCTAGCCGGCTTTTCTATTTGGCTTTTTGGACATCGCTACATAATTAATTTGTAATGAGAAATAATACAAAAAGAGGTGTCATAAATGGAATTGAAAATAATCGAAAAGAGGGTTAAAGAAAGACAAAGAGAGTTATTAGAGATAAAAAAATTTAATGATACAGAAATACAATTAATAAATGAAGAACTTCAGAAGGATTATCAAAAATTAATATTTTTTGAATCAAGGGAAAATGATGAAGCTGCTAGACTAAACATAAAAGATTTAAGAAGTAAAGTAATTGAACAACAAGATTTGGTAAAGAAATATTTACAAATAAGATATGCACGATTAGTAAATAAAAGTGCCCCTAAAATTCCGGTACTAAAAAATGCACTAGCTGCTTTTTTTGTAGGAGGAACAATTTGTGTAATTGGTCAAATAATATTAAATGTAATTGTAATAAATGGGGTACCAAATAAAGAAGCAACTACAATAACACTAATGGTGATGGTGTTTATATCAGCACTACTAACAGGTATGGGAATCTATGATGAAATTGGAAGATTTGGAGGAGCTGGCTCTATAATTCCTATTACAGGGTTTGCCAATTCAATAGTATCACCAGCATTAGAGTATAAGCGAGAAGGATATGTTTATGGTGTTGGAGCAAAGGTTTTTACTATTGCTGGGCCGGTACTGCTTTACGGAAGCCTAATGTCTGTAATTATTGGCTTAGTATTTTTCATCATTAAATAAGAGCTGAGGGAATAATATGCAAAGCAAAAAAATCGGAAAGCAAACAATAAATTATCTACATCCAGTTTCTATCGTATCCTTTGCGTCTATTGTTGGACCGAAAGAAGGTCAAGGTCCATTAGGGTCAAGCTTTGACTACATATTAGCTGATAATCTAGATGGGGAAAAATCTTGGGAAAAAACTGAACAAAAAATGCTAGAACATAGTTTGGCATTAGCTTTAGCTAAGAAAAACTATTTACCTAAAGATCTGGATTATTTTCTTGCAGGCGATTTGTTAAATCAAATTGTTTGTTCCAATTTTACCGCTCGAGCAATTGGTATACCATTTTTAGGACTTTACGGTGCATGTTCAACACTTGTAGAAGGATTAGTATTAGGGTCAATCCTTATTGATGGTGGATATGGAAGTCGGGTAGGTGTTGCTAGCTCTAGCCATCATGAAACCGCTGAGAGACAATTGAGATTTCCTACAGAATTAGGTGTACAAAGAACGATGACTGCTCAATGGACAGTTACAGGTAGTGGAGCGTACATTCTAGAAGACAGCCCAAATGGGGCTGATATTGTAATTACTCAAGGTATTATCGGAAAAGTAATTGATTTGGGTCAAGCAAATGCAATGGATATGGGAGCAGCAATGGCTCCAGCAGCAGCTGATACTATTACTCAATATTTTAAAGATACAGGAAGAAACCCCGAAGATTTTGATTTAATTATAACAGGTGATCTGGGTAACATTGGAAGAGTTTTGTGTCAACAATTGGTTTTGCAAAGTGGTTATGACATATCAAAAAAATATTCTGATTGTGGTGTGCTAATATATGACCCTGCACAGGATACCCATGCAGGCGGCAGCGGGTGCGGTTGTTCTGCAAGTGTTTTAGCAGGTTATCTATTACCGCAGATTATTGAAGGTAAGTTAAGAAATCTTTTTCTTGTAGGGACAGGAGCTCTGCTAAGCCCAACAAGCACTCAGCAAGGCGAAACAATTCCCTGTATTGCTCATGGTATCGTTATTCAAGGAAATAGATAGGAGTGGCATGATGTTTGAAAATATATTTAATGCCTTTTTAATCGGTGGAATTATCTGTGTAATTGGACAATTAATAATGGATTTAACACCTTTTGTTATTACCCCTGCCCATGTCCTTGTTGGCTATGTGACCAGCGGGGGAATTATTAGTGCAGTTGGACTATATGAACCGCTAATAAAATTTGGAGGCGCAGGTGCGGTAATTCCACTTTCGGGCTTTGGACATTCTTTAGCACAGGGTGCAATAGAGGGCGCAAAAACAAAAGGTTTATTAGGTGCAATTGGTGGTGGCTTTGAAGCAACTGCAGTTGGAATTGTTGCTGCCATTCTTTTAGGACTATCTATGGCAACCATATTTAACCCGAAAGGATAATAATAATGACACGTAAAGTTATATTTATCACTGATGGTGATTCGGTAGCTCGTAAAGCCATCGAGACTGCAGCGAAAAATATCAAAGCGAGAACAATCTCAGCCTCTGCTGGCAATCCTACACCCTTAAATGGTAAAGAAATCGTAGAGCTAATAAAGCAAGCTAATCATGATCCAGTAATAGTCATGTTTGATGATCGAGGCACTCCTCTTAAGGGTGATGGTGAGATAGCTTTAGAAATTGTGGCAAAACATCCTGATATTAAAGTCATGGGTGCAATTGCAGTTGCTTCAAATACTGATGTAGATGGAGTAGAATGTGATTTAGCCGTTACTAAGGAAGGCAATTTCATCAATGGATCTGTAGATAAATCGGGTGAACCCTGTTGGGACTCCCATAATATATGCGGCGATACGGTAGACATATTAAGAGAATTAGATATTCCTATTATTATTGGAATAGGTGATATCGGAAAAATGGGTGGCAGGGATGATTTCCATCGTGGCGCCAAGATAACTACAAAAGCATTAAACTATATAATTTCACAAGGGGGCTTAAAAAATGAGCCAACTAGATGAGAAGCAAAGTGTTTATGTAAATAAAAAGCTCGATGAGAATATTTTAATTTTAGACCGAGAATTAGGTGTGGAAAAAAGTTTTGATGTAATACGACGGGATATTACTATTGCGGGCAAAAAATCCGCACTTTATTTTATAGATGGTTTTGCAAAAGATGATATTATGCTTTGGATAATGCAGACACTATCTAGGGTTGAGAAAGAGGATATTTCTGTTGACCCCCTAGCAAAATTAACAACCAAATTTATTAATTATATTGAGACAGATTTAACTGACCAGCTGGATCAGATTATTACTTCCGTGTTGTCGGGGAGTGTTGTTTTATTAATTGATGGTATTGAGCAAGGTATTATTATTGATGCTAGGGAATATCCTTCACGGGGTCCTGAAGAGCCTGATATTGAAAGGGTAAGCAGGGGTTCAAGAGATGGATTTGTTGAAACTTTAGTTTTTAATTCATCTCTTGTTAGGAGGAGGATCCGAGATCCAAAATTAAGAATGGAGCTATTACAGGTAGGTCGTCGTTCAAAAACCGATGTTATCATAAGCTATATCGAAGATATTGCAAATCCTGACCTAGTTAATCAAATTAAAGATAAATTACAGTCCATAAATATAGATGGTCTGCCTATGGCAGAGAAGTCTATAGAAGAATTAATAGTTCCTGGAAGCTACTGGAACCCTTTTCCGCGAGTTCGATATACCGAGAGACCAGATGTGAGTGCAGTTCATCTACTTGAGGGGCACATTTTACTTATTGTTGATACTTCTCCTAGTGTGATTATATTACCAACAACATTTTTTCATCATGTCCAGCATGCTGAAGAATATAGGCAAAGCCCTAGTGTGGGAGTTTATTTAAGATGGGTTCGCTTTTTGGGAATTATATCTTCACTTTTTATTTTACCATTATGGTATTTAGTATCGGTACAGCCAGAGCTTTTGCCAGAAGGATTAAAATATATAGGACCAGAAAAAGCTGGAAATGTCCCATTACTTCTACAAATAATTTTAGTTGAGATTGGTATAGACTTAATTAGGATGGCAGCTATTCATACACCTTCACCATTAGCTACTGCTTTGGGATTGATAGCAGCATTTTTAATTGGTGATGTCGCTATCAATATTGGACTTTTTGCCCCAGAAGTCATACTTTATGGTGCTTTGGCGGCGGTAGGTACTTTTGCTACCCCAAGCTTCGAGTTAGGTTTAGCAAATAGATTTATTAGATTATTTCTTTTGTTTTCCAGTGCAATATTAGGATTACCTGGTTTCTTAGGTGGGCTTGCTGTTGTTTTTATCTTTTTGGCCTTTATGAAATCATTTGGAATTCCTTACCTATGGCCTTTAATTCCATTAGATTGGCGTGCATTTAAGTCAATTATAGTTCGTTCACCGGTACCAATACAAAATATTCGTCCGGAAATATTAGCTCCCCTTGATAAAACCCGACAAAAAGGTGGTAGTATTCCTACCCCAGCACGAAAACCACGATTAAAATGGAAGAAAAATAAGGAGTAACTATATAGGTTACTTTTTTTTGGTATAAAAAAGCCAGAATATGTTAAAAATCTTAAATGTATCACATTTTCGAAATAACAAAGTATTGGAGGCAGAAATGTTGCGTGTTGGAATACCAAGGGCTTTAAGCTATTATAAATATTCTCCCCTTTGGACGAATTTTTTTACAAAACTTGGTGCAGAGGTAATTGTCTCACCACCTACAAATAAAGAAATGCTGGATTTAGGCTCTAAATATGTTGTAGATGAAATATGTTTACCGGTTAAGGTTTATTTTGGTCACGTTAATTATTTAAAAGATAAAGTGGATTATTTATTTGTACCAAGAATAGTGAGTGTAGAAAAAAATGAGTATACATGTCCAAAATTTATGGGTATACCTGATATGCTTGTCAATATTGATAACTTGCCAAAACTTATAGGACCAACAATAGATTTAACTAAAAACGATAATAAATTATGGAAAGTAGTCCTTGAGGTTGGCAGTTTTTTCTCAAAAAGTCCGTATTTAATACTAAAGGCATGGCTCGATGCTAGTATTGAGCTTAAAAGATATAATCAAGATTGGTTAAATCAATCCTTTCCAAAGGAATTGATGGTTTCTAAAATTGATAAAAAACAGGAACAAGAAATATTGAATATTGCAGTCATAGGGCATGAGTATATTTTATATGATAAGTTTTTAAGTATGAACCTTCTTGAAAAATTAGCGAAGTTAAACATTAGTGTTTTTACAACTGAGATGGTTAATCAAAAAACAATAAATAAAGAAGTAAGCATTATACCCAAAAAAATATTTTGGAACTTTGCTAAGAGTGCATTAGGAGCTGCATGCTATTACAATAAAAAGGAAGGAATATTGGGGTTTATTAATATAAGTTCATTTGGCTGTGGTCCTGATTCCATTAGTAATAGCATGACGGTGCATCAATTAAAAAATGCAAAAATTTCTAAACCAATTTTAAATTTGACTATTGATGAACACACTGGTGAGGCAGGAATAAATACAAGAATAGAAGCTTTTTATGATCTGTTAAAAAGAAGGGTGGGTTAAAGTGAAAATAACATTTCCACACATGGGAAACTTGTATATACCTGTAAAAGGATTATTGGAATACTTGAATTTAGATGTTATAGTTCCACCACCTTCAAGTCAAAAAACCTTAAATTTAGGGGTAAAATATGGACCTGAATTTGCTTGTCTACCTTTGAAGCTTAATTTAGGTAATTTAATTGAAGCCCGGGAAATAGGTGCAGATACGGTTATAATGGCTGGGGGAGTTGGACCATGTAGGTTTGGTCTATATTCACAAACCGAAAAAGAAATATTAAATGATTTAGGTTATGATTATGATTGCTTAGTGCTAGAGCCGCCTGATAAGCATTTAGGGCAATTTATAATGCGGTTAAGAAAAATAATTGGCACAAACTCTTGGTGGAGGGTTATTGATGCAATAAAATTTGCTTATCAGAAAGCTTATGCTGTAGATCTTGTGGAAAAAAAGGTTCAGCATCTACGACCACTGGAAAAAAAATTTGGAACTGCTGATAGCATCTATCGACATGTATTAAATACAATAAATGATGCCCAAAGTATTAATTCACTTCAAGAAGCAACCAATTTAGGCATATTAAAATTAGAGCAAATACCGCAAAATATTAATTCTGAAGTTATTCGTATCGGTTTAATTGGTGAAATATACACCCTGCTTGAACCTTTTGTAAGCTTTGATATTGAAAAGGAGCTTGGAAAATTGGGGGTTCAAGTAACTAGGTCCTTATATTTAAGTGAATGGATAAATAGCCATCTATTAATGAATTATTATAAAAAGGAACAATCAAAGCCATTTGCAAAGTTAGCAAAACCTTATTTAAATTATTTTGTTGGCGGCCATGGCAGGGAAACAATTGGTTACGCAGTTGGGTTCGCTCAAGAAGGTTATCATGGTCTAATCCAAATTGCACCTTTAACTTGTATGCCGGAGATTATTGCTCATACTATTCTTCCAAGGGTTAAGGAAAATTACCGTATCCCGATATTAACAATATATGTGGATGAACAGTCAGGCAAAGCTGGTTTTCTTACTCGCATAGAAGCATTTATAGATTTGATTAAGAGACAACAGGAGAATAATAAAAGGAGGATAGTTCTGTGAGTATTTTTTTTGGCATTGATGTTGGTTCTGTTAGTACAAACCTTGTATTAATAAATGAGGAAAACGAAGTAATATATTCTTCATATTTAAGAACACAAGGGAGGCCCATTGAAGCAATAAAAAATGGTTTAATAAAAATGCTTAGCTCTATGCCTCAAGGAATGGATATTATAGGGGTAGGAGCTACAGGAAGTGGTAGGCAATTGGCCTCAATGATTGTTGGGGCTGATGTAGTAAAAAATGAGATAACTGCTCATGCGGTAGCTGCTGCTAATCAAATCCCTGATGTTCACTCGGTTTTAGAAATAGGTGGTCAAGATTCAAAAATAATAATTTTAGATAATGGAATAGTTTCTGATTTTGCTATGAATACGGTATGTGCAGCCGGAACAGGTTCCTTTTTAGATCAGCAGGCAGCTCGTTTGGGATTAACTATTCAAGAATTCGCAGCACTGGCCTTAGAAGCTAAAAATCCAGTCAGAATTGCTGGCAGATGTTCAGTTTTTGCCGAAAGCGATATGATTCATAAGCAGCAGTTAGGTCATAGCACCTCAGATATTGTTGCAGGTTTATGTCAGGCATTAGTAAGAAATTATCTCAATAATGTAGGTAAAGGTAAAGACATTAAGGCGCCGGTTATATTCCAAGGTGGAGTTGCAGCAAACCCCGGGATAAAAATAGCTTTTGCGGAGGCTCTAGGGCTGGAAATAATTGTTCCCAAACATTATAGTGTCATGGGTGCCCTAGGGGCTGCTATTTTAGCCAGAGAAGCAGTAGCACAGAACGGAAAAAGCAATTTTTCTGGATTCGGTTTAATACATTCCGATTTTTTGACTTCTTCCTTTGAATGTAAAGGCTGTCCAAATTTATGTGAGGTTATAGAGTTATTTGTGGATAATACTTTAAAAGCCCGTTGGGGAGATAAATGCAATAAATGGTCAGATATAATTGAGGATGCTATCTAAGTATGAATTAGGGATGAGAAAATCATCTCTATTTTTATTTGGAAAATTATATTCTACAAAATATGTATTATGTTATAATTAATTTTAAATAGATAATACTGGAATGGTTATTGATGCTTTTAGCAAAGCTAAGTCACGAAGAGAATATGATATTACAAAAGGCGATTTCTCTTGCAAAGCAATTAGGAGTCAATATTTATTTAGTTGGCGGCTCTTTTAGAGATATATTGCTTAAGAATAAGGCTTTTGATTTGGATTTGGTGGTAGAAGGAAATGCCCTGGATTTTGCTAGAATCCTAAATTCAGTTTTATTTGGAGTAATTAAAGTCCATGAAAATTTCCTTAGTGCAAATATATCATTTGCTAACCTTTCTTTGGATGTACATACTGCTCGAAAAGAAATATACCAATATTATGGTGCGTTGCCTAAAATTGAGCAGGGTAGTATTCTAGACGACCTATACCGTCGTGATTTTACTGTAAACGCAATGGCTTTGGACCTTAGGAACAATATTATTATGGACCCATTCGGTGGTCAAAGAGATTTAAATAATAGGCTACTGAGAACCTTACACAAAGATAGTTTTAAGGAAGATCCTACTAGAATCATACGAGCAGCAAAATATGCAGCCCGACTAGGCTTTCAGTTGGAAGCAATTACTAAAAACCAATTACTAAAGGCGGTAAGTTATCTTGATTGTGTTTCAGCATCCCGCCTCAAAAATGAGTATATTAAAATTATAAATGAAAAAGTGTATTATAGAATACTCCAAGTTTTAAATGATTGGCGAGTACTACCATATTTTTTACCGGGGATTTGTGGTGAAGGTTTAAATATTAAAGATAAAAAATTCATCAATGTAAAAAGCTGCAATAATGAAACAATATCATTTTGGTTAATAAATTTGATGGTATTATATTGGCAAGGTGCTATAAATATCACGGATATACATAAAGTAAGATTTAATTTTACTAATAAGGAGTTATTTTGTATAGCGTGGTTAGTAGAGAATCATTATTTTTTAAAGCAATTACAAAAGAGTGATTTCAAAGCCTCCCTTCTAGAATTACATCAATTACTATGTAATACCCCGATAGAAACAGAATTTTTTTTATTGTGGTTATTAAGAGAAAAAAGTAATATTTATCTTCAGGATATTAAAAATGCCCGGCAAAAAATAAAACTGCCACTAAATGGCAGGGATCTTTTAGAACTGGGTATTGAGCCTGGACCTGTTATGGGAAAAGTATTTACAGATTTAAAAATACAAGTTCTGGAAGGGGAAATAAAATCAAAGGATGATGCATTAACTTGGCTACAAAGGATGATGAATAACTATGTTGACCAACTTGACCCTTGAAAATTTATTAATTTTAGTTCCAGTTGTTTTAATAGCTATTACTTTCCATGAATTAGCCCATGGCTGGGTAGCTTATCAATTAGGTGACCCTACTCCCAAAATTCAGGGAAGATTAACACTCAATCCAATTAGTCATCTCGATCCATTAGGGGCTCTATTATTATTGGTAGCAGGCTTTGGCTGGGCAAAACCCGTGGAAGTAAATCCCTATTATTTTCAGGGTGACCGACACAAAGGCATGATGCTTGTTGCTTTAGCCGGACCTTTAGCAAATATCCTTATAGCATTTATTGGTGCTTTGCTCTTTAGTTATTTTGGCAGCTATGGCAGTTATGCATTTATTTTTTTCAGTAATCTTGTAATGATCAATATTTATTTGGCAGCATTTAACCTTTTACCTGTACCGCCCTTAGATGGTTCTAAAATATTAGCCGGGCTTTTACCAAAATCCCAAGTTAATCTTCTTTTTTCTCTTGAAGGCTATGGTCCGTTAATATTAATGCTATTAATTATTACCGGCTTTACTAGATATCTGGTATTACCTATTGCTAAAGTTTTAATTACTCTTGTTTGGGGATTAGCTTCATTTTTAGTAATTTAAAGGAATTGGTGTTTTCTATGCAGCAAAATAAGTATCAAATCAAACTTGAAAATTATGAAGGTCCCCTTGATTTACTGTTGCATTTAATAGAAAAAAATGAAATTGATATTTATGATATTCCTATCGCTAAGATTACGGATCAATATATATCATATATTAGAGTTATTGAACAACTAGACCTTGATTGGGCAAGTGAATTTTTAGTATTGGCTGCTACGCTATTAGCCATAAAAGCAAAGATGCTTTTGCCTAAACCTATAAAGCTTCTGGAGGAGGTAGAAGATCCCCGTGAAGAATTAGTGGCAAGACTGCTTGAATATAAAAAATTCAAAGAGGCGGCAGGATTATTAAAGGATAAAGAAAACGAAATGCATAAAGTGTTTTTGCGAAAACAGGATGAAGAGGAAGTAGTTAATAAATTTGGTCCAAGTAATCCGGTAGAAAACATTTCGATTTACGATTTGCTTCAAGCATTTAAAATAATATTAGAAAAAACGTACAATATTGAACCAGTTTATGAGATTGAAAAAGAGAAGATTTCTATTCAACAATGTATGATTATAATATTAGCTAAATTAGAGTCTAATTCTAAATTACTATTTACTGATCTTTTCCCTATCGGGACAAGTCAAACAAGAGTAATTGTTACCTTTTTAGCGCTCTTAGAGTTAATAAAAAAAAATAGAATAGGTTTTAGACAAAAAAGTTTATTCAGTAGAATATTTATTTATTTAAAAGAAGATAATTTGGAATAGGAGCGAAAATATTGCTATTTTTGGAAGAAACAACTAAAGCAATAATTGAAAGCATGTTATTTGTTAGTCAGGACCCATTATCAGTTGAGGAAATTGCTATTATTATTGATATAGATGCTAAAGAGATTCGCTTTGCTATTGAAGAAATCCAAAAAGAATATGAAAAAGAGCGTCACGGCTTTCATTTAATAAATGTTGCCGGTGGTTTTGTATTTGCCACAAAGGTTCAGTATGAGCAATACATTGAAAAATTGTTAAAGCCTTTATTAAATACACTTTCCCATGCGGCACTAGAGACCTTAGCAATTATAGCATATAAGCAGCCCATCACCCGAAGTGAAATTGAATTAATTCGGGGAGTTAATGTAGACAAAATTGTCAGTACTCTAGTAGAAAAAAATCTCATCGAAGAAATTGGTCGTAAAGAAGGACCTGGTCGGCCAATTATATATGCTACAACAAAAGATTTCTTAAAATACTTTGGTTTGAATGATCTATCACAGCTGCCAAGTATGGAAAATTTCAAAGCTCAGGATTAAAGCTACCTAGATGGTAGCTTTTTTAATTAAAATAAAAAACCAGTATTTATTTGTTGTATTAAATTAAGGAATTTTTGCCAAAATAAGGATAGGGGTGAGGTGAATTAAATGGCAAAATATCTGTTATTATTCTTAATATTTTTTATTTTAATTGCATTTATTCCTATTCAAATTCATTTTACATATAAAAGACAAGATAATAAGAATAAATTAAAAGTGCAGATAAAAATTTTATTTATTACTATTAATCAATCTATTACTACCCCTATGTTGAAAATTATTTCTTTTATTGCTCGGAAAAAATATACTCCTGAAAATATATTTGAATCAATACATGCCCAGAAGCTACCAGAACGGAATTGGGGGTTGATACTTAAGAGAATAAACATTTGGCTTCCTCGCGGCATACAAATTTTTTCCCATTCAGTAAAACTGACTTCCCGCATTTTAAAGCCTATTAAATGCAAAAAACTCATTATATTTACCGAGGTAGGATTATTCGATGCTTCCCAGACGGGCTTGGCATTTGGCTCTCTTTGGGCGGTATACAGTTATTTAATCTCCCAGCTTTCTAAATGGATGGTGTTAAAGCGTGAAACCCCAATTATTAAAATTATTCCGGATTTTAATAATTCTAAGCTCCATTTAGAATATGATTGTATAATTGCCTTTCCCTTAGGTCATATTATTATTGTCTTGATTCAGACTGCCCGGTTTGTTCGTTTAAGTTATCATTTAATAAAAGGAGTAACAAATATTAATAAGACAAGGAGGTTTGAATATGAGTAACCATCCTATTGAAGGTTTAATGAAAACAGCGATGGAAAGTATAAAAGAGATGGTTGACGTCAATACAGTTGTAGGTGATGCAGTAGAAGCTGCTGATGGAACTGTTATCATACCTGTATCACGAGTTGCTTGCGGGTTTGCGGCTGGGGGTGGGGAATTTGAAACAGCAGGAGGAGGAAATAGTCAGGAAGAGAAACAAGCTCTTCCCTTTGGAGGAGGATCAGGAGCAGGTGTTTCGGTACAACCTGTTGGATTTTTAGTTGTTTCTAGAGAAGAAGTTCGTTTTTTGTCAGTGGATGCTAATGCAATGGTAGATCGATTAATAGATTTAGCCCCAAATCTTGTCAACCAACTACAGGGATTATTAAATAGGGATAATAAACCTAAATCCGAAAGGAATCAAGTTGAGAATGAATTTGCAGGAGCCAAGGATAATCATTAACAAAAAAAATCTGATCTCGCCTACGAGGTCAGATTTTTTTGTTCTACCAGGAAATAAATTTTCATAGGTATCTAAAAGATGTTGGATTATAGGGTGGATGTTACCTGTGATAAATTTAATTTGGTTACTATTAATAATTATAGGAATACTTGTTGCTGCTATCAAAGGGCAGCCTGAAATTATAACAGATACTGTAATACAATCTGCCAATTTAGGAGTAAGATATTCTTTTGATTTGATTGGATTGATGACCTTTTGGCTAGGGATAATGCGTTTAGGAGAGGCTGCAGGGCTTGTGGATATTTTAGCTAAGATTATCAGGCCTTTTACTAGGGTTCTATTCCCAAGTGTTCCAGCCAACCATCCAGCTATGGGAGCAATACTGTTAAATATAAGCGCTAATGTTTTAGGCCTAGGAAATGCTGCAACACCTTTTGGCTTAAAGGCAATGCAGGAACTACAATTACTAAATAAAAACTCAAATGAAGCCAGTGATGCAATGATAACTTTTCTGGCCATTAATACTTCCTGTATTGTAATAGTTCCTGCTACTATTATTGGAGTTAGAGTTGCTGCGGGATCTATTAATCCTACAGAAATTGTTGGAACTACATTGTTTGCCACATTAATCGGAATGACAATTGCTTTGACTGCAGATAAAGTTTTTAGATTATTTACTAGAAAGGGCTGATAACAGTGTTAGAGTCATTTATCTCATTATTATCTAAATGGACAATTCCCTTTTTAGTTTTATTTATCCCGACCTTTGCGTATATTAAAGGTGTTAAAGTTTATGAAGAGTTTATTGTAGGCGCTGAAGAAGGCTTTAAGATAGCCATAAAGCTAATTCCGTATTTAGTAGCAATGCTAGTAGCTATTGGTATTTTTAGAAATTCTGGTGCTATGAATATTGTGGTCACAGCTATTAGCCCAGTTATTTCTTTTTTTGGTATTCCTGGCGAAATACTACCATTGGCTATAATGCGTCCTCTATCGGGAGGTGGAGCTTTAGGCTTAGCAACCGAGTTAATTAATACCTTTGGTCCAGATTCATTAATTGGCAGATTAGCGTCAACGATGCAGGGAAGTTCTGATACTACATTTTTTGTGCTTACTGTATACTTTGGATCGGTTGGTATCAGTAAATACAGGCATGCATTATGGGTTGGTCTAATAGCAGATATTACATCCTTCATTGCTTCGATTTATATAGTAAATAAAATATTTGGCTAAAATATGGTAAAATAATAATTAATGATTAGCAAATGTGGAGGTAGAAGGTTTGGAAAGATTACAAAAATTTATGGCTCATGCTGGTATAGGATCAAGGCGGAATTGCGAGGAATTGATTCTTCAGGGTAAAGTGAAAGTAAATGGTCAAATAATTACTATCTTAGGTACTAAAATAGATCCTGAAATGGACGAAATTGAAGTTAACAATAAACTAATAAAAGAAAAAGAGGACATGCTTTATATTTTATTAAATAAACCTGATGGTTATGTAACAACTAGTCAAGATCCCCAAGGGAGACCTACGGTAATTGATTTAATAAAGGAAATAAATAAACGTATTTATCCTGTTGGTCGGTTAGATTATGAAACTGAAGGACTATTACTATTAACTAATGATGGTGAACTGGCTTATCGTTTAACACACCCTAAATATAAAGTAAATAAGGTTTATCAAGCTTTAGTTAAAGGAAGGCCAAGCAATGAAGCTATCGAGCACCTAAGAAGAGGGGTATTATTAGAGGATGGTCTGACTGAGCCCGCGGAAATAAAAATTTTAGATAAAATTGCTAATAATACACTAATCGAATTAACTATACATGAAGGAAAAAATAGACAAGTCAGAAGAATGTGTAAAGCTGTTAATCACCCTGTAATAAATTTAAAGAGAACCAAAATAGGTTCTCTTGATTTAGGAAATATAAAACTAGGAAGTTTTCGTTTTCTAACTAAAGATGAATTACGATGGTTAAGAAATAGTGTTGGATTAGGGTGATTTATAAACCTTTAGTCCGTGGCTTAAATTTTTATTCCATTTAGAAATGGACTTTGCACCATATTGACTCATTATGTTTGCGACATTACTGGCTTTTTTGCTGTTAGTTTCGATTATTAATAGTGTTTTACCTTCTTTAGCCGAGGCTTGGTATTGTTCTGCATCTGCTTCAGTTACTCCATATGTTATTAAGGCTGCTTTTAAATTTTGAGCAGTCTCTTTTTTTATTCTGTCGGCTAGAGGTCCGGCAATATATGTTTCTCCAAGTTCGGATATTTCAAAATCTGTTCCTTGAATGGAAAAACCATGTATTTCCTTAAATGAACCGTCATCTTTATTGTCTTCTTTTAATTTTAAAATAGAAATCTCATTATTTGCTAGTCGGTCAAAGCTAATTTCTTTTAAAGCAAGTGTTGCTTGTTCAACTGAGTCAAAAGCACCAATGATTGCTTGTTTCATGATAATTCCTCCTAATTTAGATATTATATTTTGCCCCATTTTAATGATTTCTTTTCTGGAAATAATTTTCTATTAGAATTTTGCGCAGAATAGTTTATTATTAATGTAATTTAATTTAATTTAAGATAGTATATAAAGGTTTCTTATAGTTTAGTAAGAAAATATATTAAAGATTATTTATTGAAAAGAAGGAATTTAATGAAAAAAAGTTAAAATTACAATAGTGAAATAAAAATAAAAAAAAGGGAGGTTATTGTAGTTCTTTGTAAGAAAAGAGAGAGAAAAAGTTTTTTTTTTTTATTTGTGAGGAGGTATAATTTATGGCGTTTTTAGCTTTTACACCAATTCTTGTTGTTTTTGTATTTTTGGTATTTTTAAGATGGCCGGCAAAGCATGCAATGCCACTTGCTTGGGCCTACACTGGAATTATAGGTATGTTTGTTTGGAAAATGGATATTACCCGTGTTATCGCTTCAAGTTTACAAGGGGTAATAGTTGCTGCAACCATTCTGTATATTGTTTTTGGAGCAATATTATTATTAAATACCTTAACCTATAGTGGCGCAGTTACCACTATTCGACGCGGTTTTATGGATATAACTCCTGACCGCAGAATCCAAGCTATCATTGTTGCATTTTTATTTGGTGCTTTTATTGAAGGAGCTGCAGGTTTCGGCACCCCGGCTGCCGTTGCTGCCCCATTACTAGTAGTGCTTGGCTTTCCGGCACTAGCCGCAGTATTAATGGCATTAGTTATTCAGAGTACACCGGTTTCCTTCGGTGCAGTTGGTACTCCAATTTTGGTAGGAGTAAAAACAGGACTTGATTCTCCTGTTATTCATAAAATCCTGGGTACTACTACAGCAGCTGATCCAGCATTTATGGCCTATATTTTTGGTATTGGTGCAAAAGTTGCAATTTTACATGGTATTATAGGAACTTTTATTCCTCTAGCTATCTGTATGATGCTTACAAGGTTTTTCGGTGCAAACAAATCCTGGAAGGAAGGCTTAGAAGTAGCACCTTTCGCAATATTCTCAGCCCTTTGTTTTACAATACCCTACATGCTAGTAGGTGTTTTCTTAGGACCTGACTTCCCATCCTTAATTGGTGCTTTAATTGCTTTACCAATAGTAATTACTGCAGCCCGTAAAGGCTTCTTAATGCCAAGTAAAACTTGGGATTTTCCTCCCAAAGCCCAGTGGGGCTCTGATTGGATGGGTTCCTTAAAGCCTGAAGCCGGTGAAGAAAGACCTAATATGACACTTGCAAAAGCTTGGGTTCCATACTTGATAGTTGCATCCTTACTTGTTATCTCCAGAACCTGGCAGCCCCTGAAGGCATTTTTGACTGGTCCAAGTGTTACTATAAATGTTACAAATATCCTTGGTACAGGAATAAGCCAAAATGCCCAATTTTTAAATCTCCCAGGAACCATCTTTATAGTAGCGGTTTTGTGCACTTTCTTTATCCAAAATATGAAGTCAGAAGAAATGGCAAAGGCTATTTCAGTATCTGCAAAAACTATGGTTGGTGCCAGTGTAGCCTTAGGCTTCGCAGTTCCTATGGTACGTATCTTTATTAACTCAGGCGTAAATACAGCTGATTTAGCTAGTATGCCCTTAGCTCTCGCTGCAGGAGTTGCTTCTATGGCTGGCAGTGCTTGGCCTGCATTTGCAGCTGTAATTGGTTCTCTTGGTGCATTTATTGCAGGAAGTAATACCGTAAGTAACATGATGTTTTCCTTGTTCCAGCATGGTGTTGCAACTGAAATTGGAGTTACAGGATCAATGATTGTTGCACTTCAGGCTGTTGGTGGTGCTGCAGGTAACATGATTTGTGTTCACAATGTTGTTGCTGCTTGTGCTACAGTAGGTCTAGTAGGTGTTGAAGGAAAACTCATTAAATGGGCCTTGATACCTATGACATACTATTTAATTTTTGCAGGTATCTTGGGTTTGTTTGCCATATATGGCTTAGGGATATAGCTTAACTAGTTAAATAAATAAGCTTATAGACAAATGCGGGAAGTAGTTCCCGCATTTGTTGCTGTTTAAACTGGTTTATTATAAGGGTAATTATGATATAATGATCTTTTAAGATTTAATAATTTAATAGAGTAAATTTTTTTAATTATTTAATAAACGCTAGGAACTATCAAGAATAAGATAGGGGGTTTACATGTGGATAAAAATATTATAAGTACGTTAATGACGATATTGGGAAAAGAAAATGTATTGACAAGCAAAGAAGATATGATCACCTACTCCTTTGATGCTACCGCCGACATGCCAAGCGAGAAGCCTGATGTTGTAGTAACACCTGATAATAAGGAACAGATAATAGAAATTGTAAAGCTAGCAAATGAAAAGAAAATCCCCATAATTACCCGTGGTTCTGGTACCAATTTGAGTGGTGGAACAATCCCTATAAATAAAGGGATTGTATTATCAATGTTAAAATTAAATAAAATTTTGGAAATTGACGCAGAAAATATGACAGCTAGTGTAGAGCCAGGTCTAATAATTCAAAAACTAAATGATGCTATAGCTCCTTATGGACTAATTTATCCTCCTGATCCGGGAACTGTTACAACTGCTACTATGGGTGGCTCTGTAAGTGAATGTTCTGGAGGACTTCGAGGCTTAAAATATGGTGTGACTAAGGATTATGTTATGGGCTTAGAGGTAATTATGGCTAATGGAGATATAATTCGTACCGGAGGTAAAACTGTTAAAAATGTAAGTGGATATGATTTAACAAAACTTTTTACCGGGGCGGAAGGCACCTTAGGTATAATTACTCAAATTATAGTTAAATTGATACCTGCCCCTCAATATCGCAGAAGCATGCTGGCGATCTTTGATAATTTAGATAAAGCTGGTAAGACTATTGCCGAAATTATTAGTAATAAAGTTATTCCAGCCACTTTAGAAATAATGGATAATGTAACAATTCGTACAGTTGAGAATTATGCAAAAATAGGGTTACCTACTGATGCAGAGGCTGTGTTGATTTTAGAAGTTGATGGTGCAATTGAGCAAGTAGTTTTGCAGGAGTTTGAAACGGTAAAAAAGATATGTAAGGAAAATGGTGCTGTAGACATAAAATTAGCTCAAAGTGATGCAGAAAGAGATAGTATTTTTGCGGCACGACGGGCTGCATTGCCTGCTTTAGCACAAGTTAAACCAACTACAGTACTTGAGGATGCAACTGTACCAAGGAGTAAAATCCCTGAAATGTTAAAGGCTCTTAAAGAAATTGCAGAAAAATATGATTTACAGATAGGTACCTTTGGACATGCTGGAGATGGAAACCTGCATCCTACTATCTTAACTGATGAATCAAATAAAGAAGAGATGGAAAGAGTACACAAGGCAGTAGATGAAATTTTCAAAGTAGCTCTTGAATTAGGTGGTACATTGTCAGGTGAGCATGGAATAGGTATTGCAAAGGCAAAATTTATGGAGTGGGAGTTTGGCAAAGAAGGAGTAGCAGTGATGAAAAAGATTAAGGATGCCCTTGATCCAGACAGTATTTTAAATCCTGGAAAAATATTTAGGGGGAATTAATCATGACTATGTATGATTCCCTCGACAAAGCTAAAGCAGAAATAGCCAAATGTATGAAATGCGGTAACTGCCAAGAAGTTTGTCCTATCTATTTAGAAGAGAAAAAAGAAGGGGCAGTTGCCAGGGGAAAGATAAAGCTAGTTGAAGCAGTATTAAAAGGGGATTTAGAGTATACAGATGGATTTGCTGATAAATTAGCCTTATGTCTAACTTGTAAGGCATGTAATGCAAAATGCCCATGTGGTGTTAAGGTTGATGAAATAATTTTGTCTACTAGATCCGCCATTGTAAAAAACAAAGGCTTACATCCTTTAAAAAAGTTTGTTTTTGGTACTCTTAAAAGACCTGGTTTATTTAATTTTGGTCTAAAAACTGGGAGTGTTTTTCAGGGCTTAGTTTTCAAAAAGCATAAAGCTTTAAATGGTGCATATCCAAGATTCCCCTTTGGCCTAGATATGCGTAGAATAGTGCCTCCTTTGTCTTCATCTCCCTTAAGAGACCAATTGCCTGAAATTATTAAGGTAGAGAAGCCAGTAAAAAGGGCAGCCTTTTTTACTGGTTGTACCATGAATTATATCTATATTGATGCAGGCAAAGCAATAGTCGATGTTCTTAAAAGAAATAATATTGAAGTTATAATTCCAAAAGAACAGCACTGCTGCAGTATGCCTATCATTGCTCACGGCGATTCGATAACTGCTAAAGAAATGGCTAAATCCCATGTTGAAATATTTAGCAAACTAGATGTTGATGTCATAATTACAGCATGTGGTTCGTGTGGAACAACCTTTAACAAACATTATCTAGAATTATTAGAAGATGATCAGGAATATTATCAAAAGGCGCAAGCTATTGGCACTAAAATTATGGACATTTCTGATTTTATTCTAAAAGAGATAGGCCTTGATAAATCGAAGCTAGGACCGGTTAATCTCAAGGTAACATACCATGACCCATGTCACCTTAATCGAGGAATGGGTGTCAAAGATTCGCCCAGAGAAATTTTAAAGGCAATTCCCGGGTTGGAATTTATAGAAATGCAAAATGCTGACCGCTGCTGCGGTGGAGCAGGATCCTTTAGCCTTACCCATTATGATTTAGCCATGGATATTCATAAGCATAAAGCTGATGCTATAAATGCTACTAAAGCAGACGCGGTAGTAACGGGTTGTGGTTCATGCATTATGCAGCTAAGTGATGGCATGAATAGATATAATCTTGATTTACCAATGTATCATACAATTGAAATCTTAGCTAAAGCGTATGCTGCTAAAGACCAATTAGATAAAACGGACGCTAATTAAGATGAAAGGAGCTGTGAGATATGAGCACAGCTCCTTTCATATCATTTAACACTGATAAAAGTCAATAGTCCATCGTCTATCGTCCATAGTCTAAGATATCTTCTTCCCGAACACTGAACATACTGAGCACCGAGCACTGGTCCCTGATCCCCGGTCACCGAGCACATGTTTTTCCTTGTCACTTGGCACTATTCCTTAGATTTTTGGTTTATAATATAAAATGAAATAGTACATAAATCAAAGGAGATATTCTATGGAAAACAATATGCCTAAAATAGTTGTTGTTGGTGGTGGCGCTGGGGGAATGATGGCTGCTGGAAGAGCAGGACAAAATGGGGCAGCAGTAACTCTCATAGAAAAAAATAAGATACTTGGAAAAAAAATTCTTATTTCCGGTAAAGGAAGATGTAATGTTACTAATGATTGTGAAATAGAAGAATTAATTAGTAATTTCCCAGGAAATGGTAAATTTTTATATGGGCCTTTATATAGCTTTTCCAATAATGATTTAATAAATTTTTTTACAAAGCTAGGGATCAAATTAAAAATAGAGAGGGGAGGGAGGGTTTTTCCCGAATCTGATAGCTCTAAAGACATAGTTGATGCTTTAATTAAATATTTAAAGCAAGCCAAGGTAAATGTTCTAACAGGCACAGATGTAAAAAAAATAAAGATAGAGAATAATCAGGTTCAAGGAGTCCTTTTAGAGAATGGGACTACAATATCTGCGAATAGGATAATTATTGCAACCGGTGGCGTATCCTTTCCTGGAACAGGTTCAACCGGGGATGGTTATCATTGGGCTCAAAATACGGGACATACAATTATTCCTTTAAGACCTTCTCTAATTCCCTTAGAAGCTGAAGAAGAATGGGTTAAGGAATTACAGGGTTTAAGTTTGAAAAATGTTTCAGTTTGTATAAAAACCCCAAAGGGGAAAAAAATTGCTGAAGCATTCGGGGAAATGATATTTACCCATTTTGGAGTCTCAGGACCAATAATATTAACTCTGAGTCGAAAAGCGGTAGATTATTGGCAGAAAACCTCGGAACCATTATATTTAACAATTGATTTGAAACCCGCCTTATCTTTAGAACAGTTAGATAATAGGCTGCAAAGAGATATAGAAAAATATAGCAATAAGCAGTTGAAAAATAGCTTAGGAGATTTGCTGCCTAGCAAAATGATACAAGTAATAATTAATAAATCACAAATAGAAACAGATAAGGTAATGAATCAAATTACTAAAGATGAACGGGAAAATTTATTAAAGCAGTTAAAGGGCTTTGAATTCAAATTAACAAGACCGCGACCTATTAGTGAAGCTATTGTTACTGCTGGAGGAGTTAGTGTTAAAGAAATTAATCCCCAGACCATGGAATCTAAGCTAATAAAAGGATTGTATTTTGCCGGAGAGGTATTAGATATAGATGGAATAACAGGAGGATATAACCTACAAGCTGCCTTTTCAACAGGATTTGTTGCTGGAGAAGCAGCAGCAAAGATTAACTAACTGGTAATTTGGACAGCCTAGAAATAAGAGCTTTTAGGCTGTGGAGGTTTACCTTGAAACCAAATAGTGCCAGTGAAATATTTAATAGAATGCTTATATACATAGTCTTTCTCACTTTGTTTTTTGTCTTCATTTCTCAGAGTATTATTTATTATCAACCTTTAAATTTCCAGCTTAGTTTGATTGATAAAATAGAAGGTGAATTAATAAATTATGAGACAGTTTATCCAGCTGGCGATGTCCTTTTAAATCTAAAACATGTTACTCTAAGAGTTGTAGATCCTTATCTTACAAGTCTCCCTGAGGCTAAAATCTATCTCAATAACAAGCGAGTTGGCGATTTTACTAATTTACAGTATACACTCATAGTAGAAAATGGAGACCGTATAATACTTGATGCATCAGATTATTTTGAGGAGTTATTGATAGAAATAACTCCTTCTGAAGGGCTAAAATTAGAAAAAGAGGTAATAAGAGTTAGCAGAGATCAGCAAGCAATCATAATAGTTGAGCATACCGACTAGTTGCAATATTTACCACAGTATACTATAATCCAAATAGGGTGCCTAGACCTTGGCACCTTTTTGTAGTTTAATGCTTAACTGAGTCTTTTGGGGTGTTTTCTGAGTTTTTAGAGGAGTGATTTTATGATCTATGGAAGCAAAAAAGTAGCCAGTATTTCTGTAAAAATGGCTTTAACGGAAACAAGAGAAGAGGAGCAAAAAGCAAAACAACTTTATTTGGATTTAGGTATAAAGACCGCAGCAGTCGACTGTGGCGGAGAATATTTAGCATCAGTTAAAAAGATTGTAGAGCGGGCAATAGTTGCCGCAAAAAGAGAAGGAGTAATTAGAGATACCCATTCGGAAGAGGGTGCAGTTGCCGGTGCAACTAGAGAAGCATTATCCCAGATAATGCCCAAAGCTATAGGTCTTAATGTCGGAGGTAAATTAGGCATCGCCCGCCATAATGACCATATAAGTGTAGCAGTATTTTTTGGTATTGGTTTATTACATCTTGATGAAGTATCTATTGGTTTAGCCCATAGAACTATATCTTAGATAATGGAGATTTCTATGAGAATATTTTTAAGAAACATCGAATTTCATGAAATTAAATACCTTTCAAGCTTACCTATTCACGGGTTGGTTTTTTCCATAACTCAAGCAAATACTGAAAAAATCAGGGATATCGTTGAACAGGTGCCTATTTATTTACCTATTATTGGTGATTTAAAGGTTTCTGCTAGATACGAAATAGAGGAACTGATCTTTTTTTGTAAACTTAAGTGTATAATTATTCCTGAGATAAATGAACAGCATGAATATAGCTGCCCTTGGATATTAAGATCTGATAATACGCCATATAATGTATTAATAAATAAAGAAGGCAAGCTTGCAACCGGGAATATTTTGTTAGAAAATATAGATACAGCTAAGAATATAGATGGGTTAATTTTAGATGTTAATGAATTATTATTTTTATGGCCCAAATTACTAAATATATGGACAAATATTAAGGTGGTGTAAATCCTATTGCTAATAGCACTATCAGGCAAAGGTACTCCTGAAGAGGTTAAATATCTCTTCAATAGATTATTACAGCAGCAGCTAAACCCTCAGCTTTATCAAATAGATGGGAAATCTGTTATTACCGTCAGGAATGATAGCAATCTATCTGAACTTGTGGCACTTGAGGCAATGAATTGTGTAGAAAAGGTTATTCCCATTGCAAAACCATATAAGTTGGTCAGTAGAGAATATAAGCAAAACAATTCCGTTATTAAGATAGGCAGTATTGAAATAGGTGCTGGTACTCTCCAAGTAATAGCTGGTCCTTGTGCAGTAGAAAACAGAGATCAAATTATTGAAACAGCTATTGCCGTTAAAAAAGCTGGCGCAACAATTCTGAGGGGAGGGGCCTATAAGCCACGAACTTCTCCCTATTCTTTTCAAGGTTTAGGCGAAACTGGGTTAATTTTTTTAGCTGAAGCCAGAAAATTAACTGGACTGCCTGTTATTACTGAAGTTATGGATATACATCATTTAGATACTGTTTGTAAATATACCGATATTTTACAAATCGGCTCTAGAAATATGCAAAACTATTCTTTGTTGAAGGAACTTGCAGCTATTAATAAACCAGTTATGTTAAAAAGAGGTCTTGCAGCAACTCTTGAAGAATGGTTACTTGCTGCTGAATATTTAATGGCTGGTGGTAATTCAAAAATTATTTTATGTGAGCGAGGAATTAGAACCTTTGAGACATATACAAGAAATACCCTCGACTTATCTGCTATACCAGCTATTAAAGAGTTATCCCATTTGCCTATCTTTATTGATCCTAGTCATGGTACTGGGAAATGGAAATTCGTAAATCCAATGGCTATGGCTGCAGCTGCAGCAGGAGCTGATGGATTAATGATTGAAGTTCATCCTGTACCTAGTGAAGCCTACTCTGACGGAGAACAGTCCTTAACCTTTAATAATTTTAATATTTTAATGAAGGATTTAGAAATAATTAGCAAAATAGCGAGAGACTAGGAGATTCGTAATGAAGGAAACTATAAAAATTGCAATAGATGGTCCTGCTGGAGCTGGCAAAAGTACTGTTGCAAAAATTTTAGCTCAAAAGCTAGAATATATTTATATCGATACAGGCGCAATGTACCGTGCTTTAACTTATAAAATTATTCAACTAAACTTGGACTTTAATGATACAGCTTCATTAATAATATGCGCTAATAACACATCTATAACCCTAGATAATAGCTTAGGTGTTGCAAATCAGCTAGTCTATTGTGATGGGAAAGATGTAACTGAGCTAATTAGAACACCAGCAGTGAATAAGTTAGTTTCTGTGGTTGCTCAAATTTCAGAGATCAGGACAATTATGGTAAAGATACAACGACAGCTAGGGCTTACCAATAATATTATTATGGATGGTAGAGATATAGGCACTGTTGTTTTACCTGAAGCTAAATATAAATTTTTTCTCACAGCAGCTTTGGAAGAAAGAGCAAAAAGACGCCAAAAGGAGCTCTTAGATAAAGGGTACAATGAACAATATAAAGCTGTAATGAATGATTTATTTAATCGAGACTTATTAGATACAACAAGAGAAACAGCTCCACTAAAAATACCGGAGGATGCTATAATTATAGATACTAGCAGTCTAACCTTGACTGAGGTGGTAGAAAAAATACTTGCTACTGTGATGGAGGGTGAAAAGGATGCTTTATAATTTCATAAAGTATCTATTTGGAGTTATTATATTTTTCCTTGTTAAGGGTGAAGTGAAAAACCTAGACAAAATACCCAAAGAAGGTCCTGTCTTATTAGCATGTAATCATCTTAGTATTTGGGATCCCATAGTGCTAGGAGTTTATTTGCCGAGGAAACTACATTTTATGGCTAAAGAAGAATTATTTAAAATATTCTTAGTTGGAAATGTAGTTCGAAGAATTGGAACCTTTCCTGTAAGAAGAGGTGCGGCTGACCGTAATGCCATTCGTGAAGCTGTTAGAGTATTAAAGGAGAACAAGGTCTTGTGTATGTTTCCTGAAGGCACTAGAAGTAAAACAGGAGAACTTTTAGATTTTCAAGCTGGAGTAACATTAATAGCACAAAAAGGAAATGCTCCTATAATACCCGTTGGATTAATAGGTACTAATAAGATATCGCTTTTCAGGTTCAGAACAAAAGTGTCTTTAAATATAGGTGAACCAATATATTTGGACCAATTAACAGAAGGTAAATTGAATAGTGAGCAGTTAGAGCAAATTACAAAACTACTGCATAATCAGGTTAAAGATTTATTAATATAAAGAAGAAGGATATTCTTCTTGTTTTATAGAAAATGTATAGGATTTTAACAAAGTTTATTTGGTAGATATTAAATTATCTTTTGGGGCTGATGTATATGCAGATTATTATTGCACCTTATTCTGGCTTTTGTTTTGGAGTAAAAAGAGCTATAGCTCAGGCAGAAGAAATGGTTAAGACAGGCAATGTACCTTTCGCAAGCCTTGGTCCTCTTATTCATAATCCACAAGAAATTAAACGTTTAGAGAATAAAGGTATAATTCCTAGGGAAAGTATTAATGATATTGTTGATGGCAAGATTTTAATTCGAACCCATGGTGTTCCACCTGATATATATAAACAACTAGAAAAAAAACAAGTGGAAATAATCGATTCTACCTGTCCCTATGTCCGAAAGGTGCAAAAAATTGTTTATGAATATGCAAATAAAGATTACACAATACTAATATTGGGAAATGAGAAACATCCTGAAGTTCAGGGAATATTAGGCTGGTCCTTAGGTAAGGGCTTAGCGTTTCGTAATTTGGAGGAAATTTTAACTAAAAACTTCAAAGATAATAAACTCTGTTTAGTTGCTCAAACTACCGAAAATACGGAGATTTTTGCTAAAATTGTTGATTACTTACAAAGCAAATATCCTGACTTAATTGTACATAATACAATTTGTTCAGCCACCCTTGAACGACAGAAATCTGCACTTGAATTAGCGCAGAGAGTAAATTTGATGATTGTCGTTGGGGGCTTAAATAGCGCCAATACTCAAAAACTAGCACATTTATGTCATGAAGCCGGAGTAAACACAAAGCATATTGAAACAGCTGAAAAGCTTGAAAAATCCTGGTTTTATGATATTGATAGTGTAGGGGTAACCGCAGGAGCATCAACACCAGATTGGATAATTGAGGAGGTTGTCAGAAAAATGGAAGAAATTAAAAGCACGGAAGAAATACAAGCCACGGAAGAAACACAAACAACAGAAGAAACACAAACCGCAGAAGAAGGAGTAGAAACGCAGGAACAGCTAGAACAAAACATATCTGACTATGGGGAGGTACAACAGGGGGATACATTAACCGGTAAGGTTGTTCAAATAAAAACTGATGAAGTCTTGGTTGATGTTGGCGGTAAATCAGAAGGTATTATTCCTGTTAATGAACTATCATATCGAAAGATAAATGATCCTAATGAATTTGTTAAAATTGGTGATGAATTTCAAGTACTAGTATTGAAGGTTGAGAATTCAGAGGGTAATATGATTTTGTCCAAAAGAAGGGCAGACCAGGAAAAAGCCTTAGCTGATTTGGAACTAGCTTTTGAAAATGGTACAATAATTGAAGCTGAGGTCGTTGAAGTAGTAAAAGGTGGAGTCTTAGTCGATGTAGGCATGAGAGGTTTTGTTCCCGCTTCTTTACTTGAAAGAGGATTTATAGAAAATCTTGAGCAATTTCTAGGTCAAAAGCTAAAATTCAAAGTAATTGAATTGAATCAAGAAGACCGTAAAGCAGTATTATCTAGAAAAGCAGTTTTAGATGAAGAATATGAAGCAAATAAAGAAAAAGTCTGGAATAAGATTAATGAAGGACAAACTCTAAGTGGAACTGTACAAAGATTGACTGATTTTGGTGCATTTGTTGACTTAGGTGGAGTAGATGGTTTACTTCATGTATCTGAAATGGGCTGGGGTAGGGTTAGCCATCCCCGGGATGTAGTTACAGAAGGTGAAGAAATACAAGTATATATCGTTGGTGTTGATAAGAAGAATGAAAGAATTTCTTTAGGATTAAAACAACTAACACCTAGCCCTTGGGAGTTAGCAGTAAATAAATATTTACCTGGTTCAACAGTGACAGGCAAAATTGTACGTATTGCTCCATTTGGGGTTTTTGTTGAAATTGAACCTGGCATAGATGGCTTAGTTCATATTTCTCAGTTATCCTGGGATAGGGTAGATAAACCTGAAGATGTAGTAAAAGTTGGGCAAGAAGTAGAAGCAAAGGTATTAGATGTAGATGCTGAAAAGAAACGTATGAGCTTAAGCATTAAAGAGATAACTGAGAAGCCTGTGAAAGAGAAACAGGAATATGTTGCTATAGAAACCCATCAGAATAATGAGCCCTCGGGAGTTACCATAGGTGATGTGGTCGGTGATATTTTTAGTAAGATGAACAATAAAGAATAACCAACAAAGACGTAGCTGTTGCTACGTCTTTGTTGGTTATTCTTTATATAATACAATCTTAATTTAGCTTTTTTAAAGGTGGGATGAAATGAGTATTCGTTCGCTAAGAAAATGGCAGCATATTCAGCATGCCCTTAATATTCCTCCAGGTCCAAAAGCTACAGGCTTTAGAGATGTCCATTTGGTGCATCATGCTGTAAGCTGTTTAGATCTAAATGATATTAATACTGAATTTATGTTTTTGGGTAAGAACCTCAAATTTCCCCTTTTAATAAATGCCCTTACTGGCGGAGCTCTGGGTTTAGAAAAAATCAATAAAAGCCTTGCTGTTGCTGCTAGAGAATGTGGAATAGCCTTAGCCGTCGGCTCGCAATCTGCAGCATTGGATGACCCTTCACTCTCTAGTACCTTTCAAATAGTAAGGGAAGTAAATCCAAAGGGAGTAATACTAGCTAACGTTAGTGCATTAGTTAATCCTAAGCTGGCATTACAAGCTGTTGAAATGATTGCCGCTGATGGATTGCAGTTGCATTTAAATTTGACGCAAGAATTAATAATGGCAGAAGGAGACCGTAATTTCGGAAGATTATTAGAAAACATCAAACTAATAAAAGAAATTTCTCCGGTCCCTGTTATTATTAAAGAAGTGGGTTTTGGTCTTTCTTTGGAGGCAGTAAATAAGCTTATGAATTTAGGCATCAATTTTTATGATATCGGAGGGGCTGGAGGTACAAATTTCGCAGCAATTGAAATTGCCCGCAATAATAATGTTAATAATAAGGATTTATTAAATTGGGGAATTCCAACTGTTATTTCTTTAATTGAAACTTTAGATAGGGCATCAAATACTACAATTTGTGCTTCAGGAGGAATATATTCACCAGAAGATATTGTGAAATCTCTTGCTTTAGGTGCTAATCTAGTTGGTATTGCAACTCCTTTTTTGCAGCTAGTCAATAGTCAGAATGAGGAAAATATAATAAATCACACTGAAAACTTAATAAAAATGTGCAAAGAAATTATGTTATTGGTTGGTGCTCAGAATCTAAACAATTTGCAGGAAAAGCCGGTAGTAATAACCGGTTTTCCTAGGGAATGGCTTGAAGTAAGAGGTATTGATGTACAAAAATATGCTTTGAGAGGCTAGTCGAGAACCGTAAGCTGCGGTTCTATTTTTTTTGTTCTTTTCATCCCTAAAATATTTCATGATCCTATAAAAAGAATAAATAAAGGTATTAAGGGTATCCTATCTTTGAAAATACTTGAAAGGGGAGGTTGATTGTGCGTCTTAATGTAGGGGTTATCGTCTTGCTTGCGATTTCCATATTAATCTATTTCGGCGTTGCACAAAGGGTTCTTGATAGAATGCGTCTAACTGATAAAGGAGCTTTTTTAATTATTGCAGCGTTAATAGCTGGTAGTTTTATAGATCTACCCCTTTACCGGGGTAATATTGATATTACTCTAAACATTGGTGGAGGGTTGGTTCCACTAGCTTTAGCTGGGTATCTTTTGAGTAAGGCAGGTACAAACAAGGAGAGAATTCGGGCAGTAATTGGAGCTTTATTAACAGGGGTTATTATTTATTTAATTGGCAGTGTTTTTATGAGAGGTGGACATGAAGAATTCTACACAATACTTGACCCGATATATATATATCCACTTGTGGCAGGATTAATAGCATACATAGCTGGGCGCTCAAGAAGATCGGCTTTTATTGCTGCTACAGTTGGTGTTTTATTACTTGATATTTTCCATACAGTTTATTTAGTAACTGCAGGGATACCAGGTACAGTTCATATCGGTGGAGCAGGAGCTTTTGACAGTATTGTTCTGGCAGGAATTATTGCGGTAATGTTAGCAGAGTTAATTGGTGAAGGGCGGGAAAGATTGCAAGGAGGTCCTGATAGCAGAGGACGTGCACCGGAACTCATAAATAATTTAAAAGATATAGATGAACAAAAACAAAATGCCCACAGGGGTGATAAAAATGAAAAATAATAATAATAATTATATTTTTCTCTGGCTATGTACCTTTTTAATATTGTTTTCTGCATTAACTGTTTTATATCAAAACAATTATTTTACTAATGACAATATTGTAATGACAAATAACCATTTATCCATAAACTTTCTAGACGAATTTGGAAGCTTTGAATTAGAAAGAACAGATGGAGGGTACTTCTCCTTTATTGATAAGGATACAGACAAAGAAATTGATCAAACTGCTCGAGAGGTTTTTATAGGAGATAAACTTATTTTGGGGGATAATTCTTTGTATGAAGTAGAAAGCATT
>JUEF01000114.1 GCA_000802045.1 Peptococcaceae bacterium BICA1-8 | reverse complement strand
CAATAGCCATGGCATCGTCATCTAAATTAGTGCATATAGCATAAAAACCATCATACATTTCCTCATTTGATATTGTATCCTTATTTATACTGTATATTGCTTTATCAGCTACTTCGCCATCTTTAGTAATATTAGTAGATGATATGAAACGTTTAAAGTCATTTTGATTTTTTTTCTTGATGTTTGATGGTCTGGTTTCAACCAATTTAATTGCTCGCTCTAACTGCCTTTTTCTAATCTGCCTTTGATAATCCCTGTATTTCAAAGAGTAAGTGACAATAAGTTTCTGCTCTAGACCATCCTCTTTAATCCAACGCTCTTTGAAGAATGTTTCCCCTTTGTATTTTTCATAGGTTTTCTCATCATGATCGAATGTTCGGATATCATACAATCCATCCTTTCCTGGAAGATGCCAGCCTAAAGGATCAAGAGTCCACTGTTTTAAATGCTTTTTCAACTTTTTCACGGATTGAGTTGTAATAAAAGCTCTATCTTTTTTATCATTAAATTTACGGTTTTCCGTTGAAGATAATCCGGCATCTGTGCATACAATAAATTTCGATAATTCAAAATCCCTAAGAATCTTTTCTTCCAAGGGTTTAAGAGTCGTCTGCTCATTAGTATTCCCACTGTGAATACTAAACGCAAGAGGGATGCCATCCCCGTCCATAAATAAACCCATCTCAACGATCGGATTAGGTTTGTGATCTTTGCCGAAGCCGTATTGCTTGAGACCATCCTCCTGTTCGATTTCAAAGAAATAATTTGTGCAATCATAGTAAAGAATACGGTCGTTCCTTTTGGATAGAACCAAACTATTTTTGTAAAGCTCGGATTGTATGAAATCCGTTTCTTTAGCAATCACTTCCAACGCTCTGTATATATGCTGCAATCCAAAGTCAGGTTGTTCTAATAGATGCTTTGATTCTTGATGAGTATTGAGTTTTGAAGATGGGAAAAGAATTCTACCGTAAATCAATCTTGAAAGAATAGAATCAAGGTTAAAGGAAAACTTATAATTGCAAGATATTTCTTTGCAAATTCTATGTAACCCCAGCTGATGATAGATTTTTTGTAAGAAGAGATAACCACCATTAAATGAACGTTGTATATTTTTATCGATCAATTTTGATTGCTTATACTTAACAATAACTTCACGTTTGAGTTCTTTTTCCTTTTGATTCAATTCATCAATGTAGTTTTTAGCCCATTCATAAGGATCCTGTCCATTCAACTTTTCTCTGAGTTCGGCTTCGGTTCCGAGTTTTTCTACAATCACTGAAGAATTTGACTGTGTCTTACTGTTATAAACAGATTTTATTACATAAAGTGAAGCTGCATTTTTAGACTTAGTCACCTTTAGTCTCATTAAGATTTCGCCTCCTTTTCCTACATTATAACAGAGTGCGATAAAGTGCGATATATAAAAAAGAAAAAAAGACAAAAAAATAAGCCTACATCAAGGCTTTTGGGGAATTTTTTTTATTCAACTGTCAAAGACCCGTAATAGTAGAACTAGATCAAAGTCATATTCGACTTAAAAGGTATTCATATTAAAAGTATAGATTTTTAGGGCATTAATAAATGAGTCGGTAAGCATTGACACAAAAAATTGTCCATGTTATAATGGCAAAAATCAATATTACCTCATCCCTTTAGAGATGAGGTAGAGGCGCGAAACTCATTAGTATAACCAGGGAGATAAGGGAGTTTATGAACTGGTAGAAAGGGAATTTCGCCGAAGTCTGGTAATTACTCTAAATTATTAGGCTGGGACTGTACTGAAAAAGTACAGTACTGTCACTTATGTCTACCCGTGTCATAAGTGGAGTGCTATCTCATTGGAGATTTGGGGATATTTGCTTTGGACTAAACCAAAGGGATATTTTTCCTTTTGGTTTTTTATTTTATAAATCTAGAGGTGAGGATGTATGGATAAGATTAAAATTGGAGTAATGGGTGCCTGTGGTAAAATGGGACAGGAAATATGTAAAACCATATTAGATGATTCTGCTTTAGAACTTGCTGCAGCTATTGATGTAATTAATCAGGGCTATGATATAGGTTTATTAGTAGGAAGACCCAGGGTAGGGGTATGTATTGAAACTAATTTTAATAATTTAATACAAAGCACGAAATTAGATGTACTAGTAGATTTTACAAATGCCCAAGCCTTATTAAATAATGTGCCTAAAGCACTAAGCCGAGGTATTAATATGGTTATTGGAACTACTGGGTTAACTTCACAGGAAATAGAAAATATTCAAATAATGGCTATGAATAATAAAGTTGGAGTAATTATTGCCCCTAACTTTGCCATTGGAGCGTTATTAATGATAAGATTTGCTAAAGAAGCAGCCAAATATTTTCCACATATAGAGATAATTGAAAAACATCATGACCAAAAATTAGATGCTCCTTCCGGTACCGCAATTAAAACCCTAGAAGAAATATCAAAAGTTAGAATGCCCTTAAAACAAGGTAACCCTAAAGAATACGAAAAAATTTCTCGAGTTAGAGGTGGAGATTATCAAGGAATTAAAGTACATAGTATGCGTCTGCCTGGTCTTATAGCCCATCAAGAAATTGTTTTTGGTGGAATTGGGCAAACATTGACGATAATACATGACTCACTATCTAGGGAGTCATTTATGCCTGGTATAATTCTGGCGTGTAAAAAAGTAATATCATTAAAGGGGTTAGTATATGGCTTGGAAAATATTTTGCCAGATTCTAATTAAAAGCTACTAAAACTTTTTAAAATTCAAATATGCACGTAATATCTCCCTATTTCATATACTGGCTATAGTTAAAAGGTAGGGAGGTTTATAAATGACTGAAATGTTAACCGGGATTACAGTTGCTGTAATTGGGGGAGACGAGCGGCAAATAGTACTGGTAAATAAGTTGTTGCATTTAGGGGCAGCAATAAAAGTTATGGGCTTACCGGAAAGGAAGGAATTGACCGGATGTGATTTTTGCCAGGATATTTCACAAGTAATTACAGATGTAGAAGCTATTATTCTACCAATGCCAGGAACAGATTTTGAGGGCAATATTATCACAGCCCTTTCAAAAAAGAAAATTCAATTAAATCAACAGACTTTCCGAAGCATACCAAATGACGTACCCATATTTGTTGGTGTTGCTAAACCTTTTCTTAAAGAGTGGGCTCGCTTTTATCAAAAAAAACTTATTGAGATTGCAGAATTAGATGAAATTGCTATTCCAAACTCCATTCCGACTGCAGAAGGTTGTCTGCAAATGGCTATGGAAAAGCTACCAATTACAATTCATGGAAGCAATAGTTTTGTAATTGGTTTTGGGCGATGTGGTAAAACTCTAGCTAGAATGCTGGGTGCTTTAGGTGCAAAAACTACTGTTTTTGCTCGCAAAGCTGCTGATTTGGTTCGTATCAAGGAAATGGGTTTAAATGCTTACAATCTAGACCAATTAACGGGAGTATTGCCCCTAGCGGATTTGATTTTTAATACCATCCCTATTCAAGTACTTACTGAAAATCGCTTAGAGGTAACCAATAGAGAAGCTTTAATAATTGATATTGCATCAGCACCGGGTGGCACCGATTTCCAAGCTGCAGAGAAATTCGGTATAGAAGCCATATTAGCTCCTAGTTTGCCGGGATTAGTTGCCCCTAAAACTGCTGGTCTAATTTTAGCTGAAACTCTGCCCAAGCTTATATTAGAGCAAATCTCCTTACCTGAAACAAACAAGGTAGGAGGTAAAAAAGAATGAAATTAGATGGCAGGAAAATTGGCTTAGCTATAACCGGTTCCCATTGTACCTTTGATAAAGTCATTCCACAAATAGAAGGACTAAAAAAGGAGGGAGCGCAAGTATTCATAATTCTTTCAGATTCAGCAAAAAATACTGATACAAGGTATGGCAAAGCAAAAGACTGGTTCGAAACATTTAAGAACATCTCAGAAAATGAGATTATTTCATCAATTACCGAAGCTGAACCAATTGGTCCACAAAACTATCTAGACTGTATTGCTATTGCACCTTGTACTGGTAATACCTTAGGTAAGCTGGCAAATGGTATTACTGATGGACCAGTTTTAATGGCTGCTAAAGCTCATTTACGCAATATGAAGCCCTTAGTTATTGCTATCTCAACAAATGATGGTTTAAGTAATAACGCTAAAAATATTGGATTACTTTTAAACATAAAAAATATTTATTTTGTTCCCTTTAGTCAGGATGATCCAATTAAAAAGCCTAATTCATTAGTAGCAAATATGAATCTACTATTGGATACAATAGCTGCATCACTCGAAGGCAGACAAGTACAGCCTATTTTAGATAGGTAAGATTTCCTCCTTCTTGTGGTCGTTAATTCCATTTATTATAGGAGGATTTTTAATGAAAAATCTTAATGTTGCAATAGTTGGTGCAACCGGTGCAGTTGGGCAAGAACTACTAAAAATTATGGAAGAAAGGAAATTCCCCTACAAAAACTTAAAATTATTAGCTAGCGAAAGGTCCGCAGGTAGTGAGATTAATTTTTCTGGGAGTAAATATACTGTTGAAGAAACTACAGAGCATTCTTTTGAAGGGATTGATTTGGCACTTTTTGCTGGTGGTCCTGCTAGTAAAGCCTTTGGACGTTTTGCTCAAAAAAAGGGTGTAGTAGTTATTGATAATAGTAGTACTTTTAGGTTAGATGCAGATGTACCTTTAGTTGTTCCAGAAGTCAACAGCCATGCTTTAAAAGGACATAATGGTCTGATAGCAAATCCTAATTGTTCTACTATTATTATGGCAGTTGCACTTTATCCTCTATATAAGTTTAGCAAAATTAAACGGATTATTGTTTCCACTTATCAGGCCGTATCTGGTGCTGGAAAAGAAGGTTTAGAAGAACTAGAATTGCAAAATAATCAAATCTTAAGAGGCGAAAAAATTGCTCCTAAAACATTTCCATATCAAATTGCAACTAATTTAATTCCTCACATTGATGTTTGGATGGAAGAAAATTATACCAAAGAAGAAATGAAAATGGTTTATGAAACCCAAAAAATTTTAAATGATTATGATATTGGGATTACTGCTACCACTGTTAGGGTTCCAGTATACCGCAGCCATTCAGAGTCTATATATATTGAAACAGAAGAGCCGATAAGCCCTGAAATTGCTAGGGAACTATTAATAAAGAGTAAAGGTGTGGTCGTTCAGGATGACCCAGTAAAAAACCTTTACCCGATGCCGCTTTTTACTTCTGATACTGATGAGGTTTATATAGGTAGAATTCGTAAGGATTTATATTCTCCAAATGGATTAAACTTGTGGGTAGTATCAGATCAGATAAGAAAAGGTGCAGCTACAAATACTGTACAAATTGCAGAGGAATTATTAAAAAATAACTTGATTTGATTGAGGTGGAGCCTGTGAAAATAATTGTACAAAAGTTTGGGGGTTCTTCTCTTACTACTAAAGAAAGAAGAGTTCAAGCAGCAAATAAAGTTATTGCAGCTAAAAGGGAAGGTTATGCAACTGTTGTAGTAGTTTCTGCAATGGGGAGAACTGGGGATCCATATGCAACAGATACCCTTATTAATATAGCTAAAGAGGTCAATAGAGATGTGATACCTAGAGAGTTAGATCTGCTTTTGAATTGTGGTGAGATTATCTCGGCTGTGATCTTCTGTCAAGTTTTTGCCGGACTAGGATATGATGCTACTGTATTAAATGGGACCCAGGCTGGAATAATTACTGATAGAGCATTTACAGAAGCTAGAATTTTAAGGGTTAATCCTGAAAAAATATTAAAAAACCTAAAGGAAAATAAGATTGTAATCGTTGCCGGCTTTCAAGGGGTTACTGATGATGGAGACTTAACGACATTAGGACGAGGAGGGAGTGACACAACTGCCTCAGCCATAGGTGTAGCACTTAACGCTGAATTTGTAGACATTTTTACAGATGTTGATGGAATTAAGACAGCTGACCCTAGAATTGTTAAAGATGCCAGAACTTTAGAAGTAGTAACATATAACGAGATTTGCCAATTAGCCCATCAGGGTGCTAAAGTAATTCATCCAAGGGCAGTAGAAATTGCAATGCAGAAAAATATACCTCTAAGAGTGAGATCCACTTTCGAGGATTCTTTAGGAACCCTTGTTACTAATTATGGTGATACTTATAATACTGTTGAGATTAGCTCTGATCGTTTAATAACGGGAATAACCCATGTACCTAATATTACTCAACTAAAAATATTTACAGATAAATCGGAAAATACCAAAGGTTTGGAATTGAAAATTTTCCGTGGAATGGCTTTATCTAATATTAGTATTGATTTTATTAATGTTCATCCTAATCAAGTCATATTCACAGTAAAAGATGAGGATGCTTTAAAGTCAGAAAAAGTTATTGAAAATATTGGCCTTAAGGCTGAAGTATTACCCGGCTGTGCTAAGGTTTCAGCCGTAGGTGCGAATATGGCTGGAGTCCCTGGTGTAATGTCAAAGATAGCTGAGGCATTAATAGAGGAGAATATTCAAATTTTGCAAACTGCTGACTCCCATACTACAATTTGGTGTTTAGTAAAAAAAGAAGACATGGAAAAAGCAGTTATAGCCTTGCATAAAAAATTTAATTTAAGTTAGGAGGTAAGAATATTGGTTTTTGGTAGATTATTTACTGCTATGGTAACGCCCTTTGATAAAGATTTGGAGGTGGATTACAAAAAGGCACAAGAACTGGCAGAACATTTAATAGCTAATGGAAATGATGGGATTGTTGTTGCTGGTACTACTGGTGAGTCACCTACTTTGACCAATACTGAGAAGCTTAATTTGTTTAAGGCAGTAAAGGACGTAGTCGGAAAAAATGGTCAGGTTATTGCGGGTACAGGTTCATATTCAACGAAGGATAGTATTGAATTAACGCAGGCTGCAACAGAATTAGGTGTAGACGGAGTAATGCTAGTAGTACCATACTATAATAAACCACCGCAAGATGCTCTATATCAACATTTTTCAGCTGTTGCGCATACAACAAACCTCCCGATTTTGCTTTATAATGTTCCAGGGAGAACCTCTACTAATATGCTTCCTGGTACTGTTTCTAAGCTTGCACAAATACCAAATATTGTTGCAATTAAAGAAGCCGCAGGGGATATGGATCAGGTCAGTGCAATAAAAGCCTTAGTTTCTGAAGACTTCCTAATTTACAGTGGTGATGATTCTTTAACTTTGCCTATGTTGGCTTTAGGCGGCTACGGAGTAATTAGTGTTGCTGGACATATAGTTGGAAATGAAATTAAAGAAATGATTAATAATTATTTAGGTGGTAATATAAAGGTAGCACAAAAACTTCATCAATCCTTATTCCCTTTCTTTAAAACAATGTTTATTACAACTAATCCAATTCCAGTAAAAACCGCGGTTAATTTAATTGGGATTGAAGTTGGACAGATGCGGTTGCCTATGATTAGTGCAACAAGAGAGCAAAAGGATGAAATTTTAAAGGTATTAGGTGAGGCTGGAAAACTTTAAATAGTGACTAATAACGGAACTTCTTATAATATTAACAATAAATTTCATATAATCACTTTAAATTGTAAAAACGCGCCAACAGGTGCGTTTTTTAATTCTCATATCAGGTAATAATAAATACGTAGCTAATGGTACGATCTACTTTTTCTTGTCCAAATAGAATAAATAACTTATAATAATTAAAGATGTTTTCTGGTTCGGTAAAAAATTTGAAAGGAGGAAAAATGATAAAAGATGATAAAATAACACTAATTCCCCTAGGCGGCCTTGGGGAAATTGGGAAAAATATGATGGTTGTTAGATATAAGGATGAGATTGTTGTAGTTGATTCGGGACTCATGTTTCCAGAAGATGAATTATTAGGAATAGATGTAGTAATACCTGATATAACCTACTTAATTGAAAATAGGAATATGATTAAAGGAATCGTCCTAACTCATGGGCATGAAGATCACATTGGTGCTTTACCTTATGTTTTAAGGGACCTTGATGATGTTCCTATTTTTGGAACCAAGTTGACCCTTGGTATATTAGGAGGAAAACTAAAAGAAGCAAATTTTTCTTCGCGGGTTAAATTAAATGTTGTAAAACCTAGAGATATTATAAACTTAGGTTCCTTTAAAATTGAATTTTTTAAGGTTAGCCACAGTATACCTGACGCTGTTGGATTAGGAATTCATACACCTGTTGGAACTATACTTCATACTGGTGATTTTAAACTAGATCAAACACCAGTTGACGGTAAAGTAGCTGATTTTAATAGAATAGCCCAATTTGGAGCAGAAGGTGTGCTGGTTTTGTTATCCGATAGCACAAATGTAGAGAGACCTGGCTTTACTATGTCTGAGAAAGTGGTGGGTCAGAATTTTGATGATAATTTTCGCTTAGCTAAAGAAAGAATTATTATAGCTTCCTTTGCCTCTAATGTTCACCGAATCCAACAGGCTATTGATTCTTCTTTTAAATATGGCAGAAAGGTTGCTATAGCTGGGAGAAGCATGGTGAACGTTGTAAACATTGCCTCTGAACTTGGATATTTAAATGTTCCAGATAATATGATAATTGAACTGGATGATATTAGCAATTATGCAAGAAATAAAGTTGCGATTATTACTACAGGCAGTCAAGGAGAACCGATGTCTGCCTTAACTCGTATGGCTATGTCTGACCATCGTAGAGTAGAAATTGAGCCTGGTGATACTGTAATGATCTCGGCTACGCCTATACCAGGTAACGAAAAGCTGGTATCCCGGACAATTGACCAGTTGTTCAAATTAGGAGCAGAAGTTATCTATGAATCACTTTCAGGTATACATGTTTCTGGACATGCCAGTAAAGAAGAATTAAAGCTTATGCTCAACCTTGTAAAACCAAAGTTTTTTGTTCCAGTCCATGGTGAATATCGCATGTTAATCAAGCACGCCCAATTAGCCCAGGAAGTCGGAATACCTAAAAGTAACATTTTTGTAGCAGAAAATGGTAATGTCTTAGAATTCTCCGAAGAAAAAGGCGCAATTTCTGGTCGGGTAACTTCTGGCAGAGTATTGGTTGATGGTTTGGGTATTGGTGATGTAGGAAATATCGTTCTAAGAGACCGTAAACAATTATCACAAGACGGTATTTTAATTGTTGTCGTTACAATAAATAAAGAATTAAAACAAGTAGTTGCTGGACCAGATATAGTATCTAGAGGCTTTGTTTATGTTCGAGAAGCCGAAGAATTAATGGAAGAAGCTAAAGAAAGAGTTAGACAATCTTTGGATAAATGTGCCGAAAAAAATATTATGGAGTGGGCAGCTATTAAATCTAACATTAGAGATACCTTAGGTAAATTTTTATATGAAAAAACAAAGAGACGACCTATGATATTACCAATAATTATGGAAATTTAGCACAGAGCGAAAACTCTGTGCATTTTTTTTAAGTATTAATTACATACTAGTTTTAAAAGCTTAAAGGAGTGATTTTATTATGTATTATAATTCCGATTACTTTGGAGATAATAAACAAGTCTCACAAAATAATAATCCTTTTTCTCCACCAGCCATAAAGCCGCCTGATATTCAACCACAACCAGCAACCCCAGTAAGACGCAAAGCGAAAGCAAATCCTAGGAAAATTGAACCTATAAAAGAATTAGGTGAAGCAACTTTACCAGTGAATTTTCAAAGCAATATCCATTGTATGACTATAGTGGGTCAAGTAGAAGGGCATATGATACTCCCGCCTCAAAATAAGACTACAAAATATGAACACATAATTCCCCAGATTATTGCTGTAGAGCAAAATCCCGATATTGAAGGAATGATGTTAGTATTAAATACAGTAGGAGGAGATGTTGAAGCAGGTCTTGCTATAGCTGAAACTATTAGAGGATTATCAAAACCAACAGTTTCGATAGTTATGGGTGGTGGACATAGTATTGGTACACCTATTGCTGTTTCAGCAAATTATTCTTTTATAGCGCCTACTGCCACAATGACTATCCATCCAATCCGTTTGACCGGTTTGGTAATAGGAGTTCCAGCTACTATGGATTACTTGGAGAGAATGCAGGACAGGGTAGTTCAGTTTGTTACAGAAAACTCTAATATTAGCCAACAAGAATTTAAAAAGCTTATGTTTAAAGTAGGGGAGCTATCGCAGGATATTGGTACAGTACTAGTCGGAAAAGAAGCTGTGCATAATGGTTTAATTAATGAGGAAGGAACAATCTCCCAAGCATTAAAAAAACTCAGACAATTAATTGATGAGCAAAAAGGACAAGGTGGGATACATTAATGGATGTAATATATACAACTTACCCAATAGATATGATACTTGAAGATAAGACCCAAGAATACCAATTTAATTTTCAGGATATCAATTATCAAGGTATAAATATGCAGGTTGAACCATTAGAATGGAATAAGTTTAGAGTTATAAGACTATATAGTACAGATCCAGCTCATTATTTGAATAATAATTTACAACCGGGTTCTATTATATCTAAATAGTTTAAAAGTGAAGCTTTTGTATAAACCTGTTAACTGGAATTTGATTATATTTCAGCTAACAGGTTTTTTGTGTAGAGTTAAATTATTAGCATCCATTAACTCATTTTGTTGTGCATTTAAATGCTTATTGATATAATAATTTAATAAAGTTAGGTAATAAAATTACTTTAGAGATTGAAACTTAGGAGGAGCAAATGAGTGTAATTCAAGCAATTATCTTAGGGATAGTACAAGGTCTAACTGAGTTTCTTCCAGTTAGTAGTTCTGGTCATTTAGTTTTAATGCAAAAATTTTTAGGAATAACAGATGCAGGCTTGACATTTGAAGTCTTAGTACATTTTGGAACTTTATTTGCTGTGTTTTTTGTTTATAGACAAGAAATATGGGAATTGATTAAAAATCCTTTCCAAAGAATGACATTTTTAATAATTGTAGGTGCTATACCCACTGCTTTTATAGGGTTTGCTTTTAAACCCTATTTCGAGGAAATCTTTGAATCATTACTAATTGTTGGAATAAGTCTTATTTTGACTGGAATTATACTCTGGTTATCAGATAGTCATTTAGGGGGAAGGAAAACAGAAAGAAATACCACTTGGCTTGATGTCTTAATTATTGGTATTGCCCAAGGACTAGCTATAACACCCGGAATATCTAGGATGGGTCTAACTGTAAGTGCTGGACTAATGAGGGGATTATCCAGAGAGATGGCTGCTAAATACTCTTTTCTATTATCTATTCCTGTAATTTTTGGCGCAAATCTTTTAGAATTTAAAGATGTTTGGGAAAACGGCTTAGAACTGAGCGGTGGTCTACCTTATCTAGTAGGCGCACTAGCTGCCGCAGTTTCTGGTGTTTTTGCCATTAAAATAATATTAAAGATCTTAAAAAATGGCAGCTTAAAAATATTCTCTTATTATGTTTGGATATTAGGAACTATTACAATAATAGGATATTTATTTTTCTAAACTCCCGAAGGGAGTTTTTCTCTTTGTGCCCCGTTATGCAATTTTTGCAGGATTTTTCTGTAACATGTTGAATTTTTATTTTATGGAGAAGGAGTGGAAATATGGCTAAAACAAAAAAACAGCAATTTAATGAAGAAGTAAAGCTTGAATTAATTGGAATACTATTAGTTGGGATCTCTATCTATTTATTTTGGGTCATTTTTCAAAAACCTTCTGGTCCATACTATCTGCCAGAAGAAGGGACGGGTATACTTGGACAATTCTTACTAAGAGTATTAAAAGGTCTAGCTGGTGAGGGCAAATTTTTTATCCCTCTTTTCTTGTTTCTGAATGGACTACAAATAATGTATAAAAGAATGAGTCTTAACAAATACCATTACTTGGCTCAAGTTGTATTTATTGCTAGTATTTTATCTGTGCTGCACTTAAGACTTCCTATTCCGGAACAAACAATAGTAAATGGTTTAATATATGGATTAGGAGGAGGAGGGATAGGTGGTAGTTTAAGCTGGCTTACTTTAAAGATTTTTGGATTAATAGGGTCCTATATTCTATTAATATCTTTAAATATTGCTTCTGTATTATACTTATCTGGTACATCTTTTAAGGAAATAACATTTAAACTGTATAGATTACTTATGAAATGTTTAATAGGCGTAAAAGAACAATTGACAAACTTTATTTTTACAACTGTTGAGGAAGCTGATACAAAACCGATTATTGTAAATAAACAATCACTACAGGATAATAATGAGCCAGAGGTAGAGGTCCCATTAATAATTAGTCATTATGAAAATGGAAGTAGTTCTAAAAATATAAAATCTAAAAAAGAACAAGAGATTAAAAGTAATATTGTTGATTTTCCTCTTAATAATAAAAAACAAATTAATGAAGACTTTGTTTTGCCTAAAGCTGCTATGCTAGAAAAAGTAAAAAGAAATTCCAATAACTTAACCCAAAAAGATATTAATGAAAACATTTTAGTTTTACAAAATACCTTAGAGAGTTTTGGGGTAAAAGGTAAAGTAGTCCAAGTAAGCTGTGGTCCATCGATTACACGCTACGAATTTCAACCTGCTCCAGGGGTTAAAGTTAGTAGGATTGTGAATCTAGCTGATGACATTGCATTAAGTCTAGCGGCAGCAGGTGTTAGAATTGAGGCACCTATTCCAGGAAAAGCAGCTATTGGCATTGAAGTCCCTAACCAGGAAATTGCTACAGTTAGTCTAAGGGAAGTACTAGAAACAGACGAATATAAAAATGCTCAATCAAAATTAACTGTAGCTTTAGGAAAGGATATCGCTGGAAAACCAGTAATGGCTGATTTAGCGAAAATGCCTCATTTGCTGATTGCTGGTGCTACTGGTTCAGGAAAAAGTGTTTGTATGAATACTTTAATAACTAGCATTTTGTTTAGATCAAAGCCTACAGAAGTTAAACTTTTAATGGTTGATCCTAAAATGGTCGAACTTACAACCTTTAATGGCATACCCCATTTAATAACCCCTGTTGTAACTGATGCTAAGAAAGCAGCATCTGCTTTACGTTGGGCAGTACATGAGATGGAAAATAGATATGAGCTATTTGCTGCACTAGGAGTAAAAGATATTATCCGTTATAACCAGTTAATTGCAGATAATAATAGCTTAAATAAAGGATTCCTCCCGTATATTGTAGTATTAATTGATGAATTGGCTGATTTAATGATGGTGGCACCAGCTGATGTTGAAGATGCTATTTGTCGTTTAGCTCAGATGGCAAGAGCAGCTGGAATACACTTAGTAGTTGCTACCCAAAGACCGTCAGTTGATGTTATTACAGGAATTATTAAGGCTAATATACCCTCTAGGATTGCTTTCGCTGTTTCGTCTCAGACCGATTCAAGAACAATACTTGATATGAATGGTGCTGAAAAACTTTTAGGTAGAGGGGACATGCTGTTTTATCCGACAGGATTACCAAAGCCTATTCGTCTGCAGGGAGTTTTTGTTTCAGATAAAGAGGTTGAGGAAGTTGTCGATTTTTTAAAACAGCAAGAAAAACCGGAGTATAATGAAGAAATCGTAAACAATCAAGTAGAAATAGAAAAGCCAAAATTAGAGGAAGATGATGATGAATTAATTCCAGAAGTGGCAAAACTATTTATTGAAAATGGACAAGCTTCTATTTCTTTGATCCAGAGGAGATTCAGAGTTGGCTACAATAGAGCTGCTAGAATAATTGACCTGATGGAGAAAAAAGGGATTATTGGTGGTTATGAAGGCAGTAAACCTAGACAAGTATTAATAACAGTTGAAGATTATGAAAGATTATTTGGAAACTATTAATATTTTTTTGAAAGTTCATTTTGCAGGATATTTATACTTATTGTAGAATATGCATGAAAAGGCATGATAAGGAGGTGGCCAAATTAGATGGGATAGGTGATTTATTTAAAACAAATCGTGAAAATAGAGGTCTTACTTTAAGTGATGTTGAAAATGGCACTAAAATCAGGAGTAAATATATTAAAGCAATTGAACAGGAGGATTTTGACCTAATACCTGGCAAAGTTTATGTAAAAGGCTTTATAAAATCATATGCAAAGTTTTTAGAAATTGAAAACAATGAAGAAATAGCAAATTTTTTAGAAGAAAATATAGTGAAAACCTTAGATATAGAAAAAAATGGGGCATTTCAAGAGAATAATCAACCTCTTACTAAAGGTTTGCAAAAAAAATATATTACAATAATACTTAGCATTATTGCAATTGTAGTATTATTTGGTGTGCAGAACGTATATGATAAGCATTTTAAAAGGGAAATATCTCCTTCGCCAGCACAAAAAGATAATGGTATACCAATAGATAAACCTCCATTAGAAGAACCTTCAATTGAAGAAGACATAACAACCCAATTGCCTGATAAAATAGTTTTAACTCTGGAAATACTTGATTTGAGTACTGCGAAAGAGAAGTGTTGGATACAGGTTTATAGTGATAATACACTGAATTTTGAAGGAACCATGTACCAGGGAGATATAAAAGTGTTTGAAGCTAGAGAAAAAATGAAAATTACGTTAGGTAATGCCGGGGTAGTAAAATTATTATTAGGAGAAAGAGAGCTAGGTATTGCAGGTAAAATAGGTGAAGTTATTAATAAAGAATTTACCCTTGCGGATTTTAGTAATTAATCCTCTCTATTAAGTCAATAGAGAGGATTTTCTTTTGACACCCAAAATATGTTGTAATATACTTAGTCTGGGGTATTTATTAGACTATGAAGGGAGTTCAAGTATTGAATAGTATTGCGATTGTATCCTTGGGATGTCCTAAAAATCTAGTTGATTCAGAAAATATGCTTGGTCTAATTATGGAAGAAAATTTTATAATTACTGATAACTACTCGGAAGCAGAAGTAATTATTATAAATACTTGTGGATTTATAGAAAGTGCAAAAGAAGAATCAATAAATACAATTTTAGAGATGATTGATCATAAAAAAACGGGTGAATGTAAGGTTTTAATAGTAGTTGGCTGCTTAGTACAGAAATATCAAAAAGAACTAAAACAAGAAATTCCTGAAATTGACGCATTTTTGGGGACAAATAACTATCACGAAATTGTAGAAACCATAAATAAAACCCTAAATATGGAAAAAGTGGTAAAAGTAAATACAAAACACTCTCATCAATATTTTGAGCTACCTAGGCATCTTGTGACATCTAAACATTATGCTTATCTTCGCATTGCTGAAGGTTGTGATAACTGCTGTACATATTGTGCAATTCCAGAGATAAGAGGTCCTTTTCGCAGTCGACCAATGGAAAATATTATTAATGAAGCCAAGGTCCTAGTAAGTCTAGGTGTAAAAGAAATTATCCTTGTTGCCCAAGATACTACTCAATATGGTAAAGATATTTATCAAGAGATTCGACTTGTAAGTCTTTTGGAAGAGTTATGTAGGATACCTGAGATTCGGTGGATACGTTTGTTGTATTGTTATCCCAATTATTTTTCTGATAATTTAATTGAAGTAATAAGAGATGAGCCTAAAATCTGTAAATATATTGATTTACCTCTGCAGCATGTTGAAAACTCGATTTTGAAAAGAATGGGGCGTAATATCACCCAAGAAGAAATTAAAAACCTGATTCAAAAACTCAGAAATAAAATTCCCGAGATCATTATTAGGTCTACCTTTATTGTGGGGTTCCCCGGAGAATCCCAAGAAAATTTTAATAATCTCTTAGACTTTTTGCAAGAAATGAGGCTAGATCGAGTTGGTGCCTTTACCTATTCACAGGAAGATAACACACCTGCTGGTAAAATGGCGAATCAAATAACTAATAGCACTAAAATAAAAAGGCAAAATAAACTGATGGAGCTTCAATATCAAATTTTACTGGAAAAACATCGGCAATATATTGGCAAGGAAATAATAGTGCAGGTTGACGGTATTGCCGAGGATAATAATAATTTATGGGTTTGCCGTAGTACAGGTGAAGCACCTGAAATAGACCCGGCAATACTTGTATATACACAAGACCAGTTAGTTCCGGGTCAACTATTGACTGTTAAAATTACTCATTTGCAAGATTATGATTTAATAGGAGAGATATACTGTGAACTTACCTAACACACTTACTATAATCAGAATTATCCTAGTGCCTATTTTTATGTTAGTTTTATTAGTTAAGATTCCTTATGGACAGTTATTTGCGGCTGCTATTTTTATTATTGCAGCCAGCACGGATGGTTTAGATGGATATATTGCTAGAAAACGGAAACAGATCACTAATTTTGGTAAAATCATGGATCCTATAGCTGATAAGTTATTAGTTTCAGCTGCATTAATTTCCTTAGTACAATTGGGTAAAATTTCCGGTTGGGTTGCAGTTCTTATTATTGGTAGAGAGTTTGCAGTCACGGGATTACGATCTGTTGCAGCTGCAGAGGGTATTGTCATAGCTGCCAGCAAGTTAGGTAAATATAAAACAGTATCCCAAATTGTTGCTATCGTTGCAATATTAATAAATGATTTTATTATAAAAATAATAGGTCTCTCCCTTGGAAATTATTTTATGTATGTTGCAATATTTTTTACAGTCTATTCTGGTTTGGATTATTTTTTAAAGGCAGGAAAATTATTTAGGGCAGGGCCTAAATAATGAATCAATTATTAAAAATACTTGCTACTGGTTTTGGTACAGGATTTTTAAAACCAGCTCCAGGTACATGGGGTACGCTAATTGGTCTGATTATTTATCTTTTTTGGCAGATGCCTCTGGTAATTATTGTATTTTTTTCTTTTCTAGGTGTTTATATTTGCCAGAGTGGAGAAAAAATTTTAAATGAACATGACAGTCCGCAGATTGTTTTTGATGAAATGGTGGGGATATGGATCTCTCTTTGGAATATCCCTATTATCTTGTATCCTTTTGCTTTTTTGTTATTTAGGGTGTTTGACATAAAAAAGTTTTATTTTATTGATAAATTGCAAAAAATTCCTGGTGGTCTAGGAATAATGTTAGATGATATTGCTGCCGGGATAATAACTAGAATAATTTTAGCTATTGTAATTTTTATTGTATATTAACACGCTGACTAGGCGTGTTTTTTCTTTCCATCCATTTCATAAGGTAATCAAGAGATAACATTGTTATAATATAAGTCGTGATAGGAGGCGGAAAAAAGTGTTTAAACATTTAAATAAATTTATGTTTATATTTTTGATATTTGTTCTAACTACAGGAGTACTCTTTGGAGCTTATTTTTTATATAAGCAGTTTTTTGTAAACCAGCCCCTTTCCGTGACATTAGATAATTCGGAATTAATTTCAGAATATCAGTTTATTCAGGATAGAAAAAAACCTATTTTAAAAATCAAACTAAATAGAGTAGAAAACTTTTCTGAACTATTTCAGGGCTTTTTAACTTCTAGCGGTCAGGTTTTAACGGAGAAACACCTGGAAATACAATTATCAAGTAGTCCTAATGCTAAACTCATAGAATTTTACCAGGAAATAAATCCATCCCTATTTGAAGCGATTACTCTTGGTAATTATTCGGAATTACAGCAAAAAATAGAAGACGGAAATAATAATTTAAGTAAAGCTCGGTTAACTATATCTGAAAAGTATATTTTTTTGGAGCTAGAGGATGATGATAGATACTTGTATTATGTTTTAGATCGGCATAACGATAATTTTCCTAGAATAATAAACAATATGGGAAGTGATATTTAATGAAGGTGAAGATAGAAATTATTTCGGGAATTGTTTTGGGATTATTTGTATTTTTGGTATACCTAGGTTATGATATTACACCTTTAGTTGTGTTGCTGATTTTAGCAATTATTTTTTATTTTATGTTGCAAAAAAAAGGATTAGTTAAAACAGAATCTTTTCAAGAAGTTCAAAGTATTAAGAATTTTAATTTTGAAAATATAGGCGGACAAGAAGTTGCTAAGCAAGAACTTAAAGAAGCGTTAGAATTTCTAATTAAATCTGAAGAAATTACTGTTAGGGGTATACGACCTTTAAAAGGCATTTTACTAACAGGACCGCCTGGTACGGGAAAAACCCTTTTAGCTAAAGCTGCAGCTAATTATTCTGATGCAGTTTATCTTTTTACCTCTGGTTCGGAATTCATAGAAATGTATGCCGGAGTTGGAGCTCAGAGGGTAAGGAAAATTTTTCAATCTGCTAGGGAAAAAGCAAAAAAATCCAATAAAAATAGAGCAATAATTTTTATTGATGAAATAGATATACTAGGAGCTAAAAGAGGTAGTCACTCAAGCCATATGGAATATGATCAGACCTTAAACCAATTTTTAGTAGAAATGGACGGGATAAATACCAGCGAAGAAATAAATATATTAGTTATTGGGGCTACTAACAGACCTGACTTATTAGATTCCGCTTTATTAAGACCTGGGAGATTTGATAGGCAGGTTGGAGTCGATGTTCCTACACTAGAGGGTAGATTGGAAATTTTAAAATTGCATATTAATAATAAGAGAATTGCCTCTGGAGTTAATTTGGAGGATATAGCTAAAGAAACATATGGGTTTTCGGGAGCTCACCTGGAAAATGTAACAAATGAAGCTGCAATTCTAGCGTTACGGGATAATTGTCCGGAAATTAATCAGTATCACCTTAAGGAAGCTATAGATAAAGTTATGTTAGGTGAGAAATTAAATGGCAAAGCAAACTTAAAAGTGTTAAATAGGGTAGCAATTCATGAAGCTGGCCACGCTATAATAAGTGAACTAGTCAAACCAAATTCTGTTTCTCAGGTAACAGTAACTTCCCGGGGGAATGCCCTAGGGTATGTTCGCCAAAGTCAAGAGGAAGACCAAAAGCTATATACTGAAGCTGAATTACGTAATCAAATAAAGGTTTGTGTAGCTGGAGCAGCTGCTGAAAATATGTATTTAGGAGATAAGAGCACCGGTGCAGGGAATGATTTCCAACAGGCAGTAAAAATTGTAAAAACAATAATCAATACGGGCTTATCGTCATTGGGGGTAATATCTGTTGAAGATATATCACCGGAACAAATTAATGCAGTTATCAAGGATATTATTAAAGAAGAAGAAAAAATAGTTGAGAATTTACTCCGAGAAAATCTAAATTTATTGACAGAAGTAGTCGATATTCTTAAAAAAGAAGAAAAGATATCCGGTGATGTTATTAGAAAAATTATTAGCCAGAGGACAGCTTAAACTTAGCTGTCCTCTGGTTTTATTTATTGACTATAGATTGCCAATGATATACACTTTGCACTAATAAAAACACTTAAAGGAGTGTTTAGTTTGAAAGGTTCTGATGCTACAAAGCTAGAAAAAGTAATTGGTGATTTATTACTTGAAAAAAAGCTGACTTTCGGAACTGCTGAATCTTGTACTGGTGGATTAATTGCTAAGCGGATAACTGACATACCAGGAAGTTCCAAATATTTTTTGGGTAGTGTTGTTGCTTATGATAATTCTATTAAAGAAAAGGTTTTAGAAGTTAAAGAGGATACTTTAGCTAAATATGGAGCAGTAAGTGAAGAAACAGCCCTAGAAATGGCCCATGGAGTAAAAAAATTATTAAATGCTGATATTGCCTTAGCATCAACGGGTATTGCAGGACCAGGGGGAGGTACAGAGAGTAAACCAGTAGGGCTGGTATATATTTCACTTGTAGGGCAAAATATAAATATATGCAATAAGTATTCTTTTTCCGGTACTAGGGATGAAATAAGATGGCGTTCGGCGGTTTGTGCCTTAAACTTATTAAAAAGGAGTTTAGAGACGATTTGAATGTCAGCAAATTCAAATATTGGTTTAGTATTATTTTATTATCTTTAATAGGCTCCCTTTTTTTTATTAGTTTTTTTGGACATATGAGTTTTAATTTTGAGGCGCTGGAATATGAAATAGCATTACAGATATTTGATCATGGATTTACAGATTTTAAAATCCCACCTATTGGCACTGTTCGAGCGAAGACTCATATTGCACCTTTAAAACTTACTGTAAGTCTACAGAATATAGATATAAAATTACTACAAAGCTTATTAGAGTCAAATCCTAATAAAGATAAAATTTTACAAAAATTTGAGAATCACATATACAAAGTAGGTCGGGTTTACTTATTGCGCATTTTTATTTTAGCTTTAATTGGAGGTATGGTTGGTAGCTTATTATATGAAAGAAAAAAATGGAAGCCTTTAGTTTGTGGCCTTTTGATAGGATCAATGGTTTACTTAGTATTGATAATCGGTAGTTTTGCTACTTATGATGTAAAAAGCTTTCAAAACCCTGAATATCATGGTGCTCTAGAGGCTGCTCCATGGATGATAGGATTAGCGGAACAGGCATTTGTTGAACTTGATACCTTGAGTGAGCAGCTAGAGGCAATGGCCCAAAATTTTTATGTTTTATTTGAAAGAGTAAATTCCTTACAAACTCTTAGTAGCTCTGAGGGAACATTAAAAGTGTTACATGTATCGGATTATCATAATAATCGAGCTGCGTTGAAATTTGTTAACCAAGTTGTTAAAAGTTTTAATGTTGATTTTGTTATTGATACCGGGGATTTTACTGATTTCGCAACACCTATTGAAGCACAACTATTAGACTTTCTTGAAGAAATAGCTGTTCCTTATGTATATATTGCTGGTAACCATGATTCTCCTTCAATAGTAAAAAAGCTTAAACAGTTTCCACAGGTTAAAGTCCTTTCCGAGGGAATAATTTCTATAAAAGGCTTAAATATTTTAGGTATACATGACCCCGCTTCCTTAACTGATAATGTCATTCCTCCCGATATGCAGATGATTAGCCAATATCAAAATAAACTAGAAAAATTGTGGGAAAATAATAAAGAAAACCCGCCTCATATCTTAGCAGTACATAATTATAAAATTGGTAAGATACTTGTCGATAAAGTACCAATAATTCTACACGGTCATGACCACGAGTTTAAAATTTATAAAGAAAAAGCTACATTATTAATTGATGCGGGAACTACTGGTGCTGCTGGAATTAGGGGATTGCAGGCCACGAAAGAAATCCCTTATACAGTAGCTTTATTGCATTTCCAAAATATCGATGGGAAAATTAATTTAACTGCTATAGATACTATTAAGGTCTATAATCTGCAAAGCGGGTTTATTTTGGAAAGAAGTCTTATTAATATGGAACTTATTTTTCCAATAAGTAATTAAACTAGAAGGATTTTTTTTTTTTTTGCTTAATTAAGAATAATATGAAGAGTATGCAACAGATCAAAGGATGTGCCAATTTGCATTTTATGTTGACAAAAGTAATTAAATATAATTATAATATAACGAACAAGTGTTCGATTTTTGGGGGAGGTATTAATAAATGAGTGATAAACGTAAAGCTTTAGAAATGGCATTAAATCAAATAGAAAAACAATTTGGTAAAGGTTCAATTATGAAGCTTGGTGAACAAGCAAATCTCAATGTTGAAGTTATCCCAACAGGTTCGCTAGCCTTAGATGTTGCATTAGGTGTTGGTGGTGTACCTAGGGGACGGGTTATAGAAATTTTTGGTCCGGAATCATCAGGTAAAACAACGGTTGCTCTACATATAATTGCAGAGGCTCAAAAGACCGGTGGTGCTGCAGCTTTTGTTGATGCTGAACATGCTCTAGATCCTATGTATGCAAGAAACTTAGGTGTTGATATTGATAATCTATTAGTATCTCAGCCAGATACAGGCGAACAAGCCTTAGAGATTTCAGAAGCATTAGTACGTAGTGGGGCTCTTGATGTTATTGTTGTTGATTCGGTTGCAGCTTTGGTACCACGGGCTGAGATTGAAGGCGAAATGGGTGATGCCCATGTAGGTTTGCAGGCTCGGCTGATGTCGCAAGCCTTAAGAAAGTTAACTGGTTCAATTAGTAAATCAAGGACTACAGTAATATTTATTAACCAAATTAGAGAAAAAGTAGGGATAATGTTTGGTAACCCTGAGACAACACCGGGAGGGAGGGCTTTGAAATTTTACGCCTCTATCCGATTGGAAGTACGACGTATTGATTCTATAAAACAAGGGGTAGATATGGTTGGTAATCGAACCCGGGTTAAAGTAGTTAAAAATAAAGTAGCTCCTCCATTTAAGCAAGCTGAATTCGATATTATGTATGGATTAGGGATTTCCCGGGAAGGAAGTATACTTGACTTAGGTGCAGACATGGATGTAATTAAAAAAAGCGGTGCATGGTATTCCTTTGCAGATGAACGTTTAGGGCAAGGCAGAGAAAATGCCAAAGATTTCCTTAAAGATAATCCTGACATCTGTAAGGCCGTAGAATTGAAAATTAAGCAATTACTAAATATGACTATTCGAGAAAATGAAAATAATACCGAGGAAATACCCGTTGCAAAATGAGTTTAGAAAAAGCTAAATATCATGCATTTAAATTTTTATCGTACCGGCCCCGCACAGTACAAGAGGTCAGGAATTATTTGCAGAAAAAACTATACAGCCAGGAAGTAATAATAGAGGTTATTGATTATCTTAAGGAAAAATCTTATCTAGATGATAATAAGTTTTGCGAGTTTTGGATTGAAAACCGCAGTAGATTTAAACCAAGGGGTAAAAATGGTTTATTCTTTGAATTAAAGGGAAAAGGTATTGATAGTTCTTTATTAGAAGAAGCAATTAGCCAAAATTATCCTCCTGAGGTCGAATTTAAAATTGCAAAAGATTTAGTGTATCAAAAACTAGTGATGCTTTATAGTAATTCGCCAAATGCAAATGAAAAGATTATGGCATATCTATATCGGAGGGGCTTCACAATTAGTGTTATCCAAAAAATAATTAGTGAAATAAAGCAGTAAAATTCCAGTTAATACCACTATAATCTTGACATAATCCTGTCTTTGACAGTTGTGAAAAAGAAAAGTCTGGAAACCCGCATTAACAGGGCA
>JUEF01000113.1 GCA_000802045.1 Peptococcaceae bacterium BICA1-8 | reverse complement strand
ATCTATCAGCTTCATGTAGTCTGTTGCCTTTCTACATGTGATATAGGTGTTAGGCTGGTGGCTAACCTTTGCCTAATCCGGACTCTCACCGGCAAGAACTGCCAAGCTTAGCTTGGCGCACCAATTCTCAATTCTCAATTCTCAAATACTATTCTTTCTCTGCTCCGCAAATATCTTGTCAAGCTCTTGTATCTTATGAATTTGACCAAATTTCTACATTAGCATGAGATTTCTTTAGAACTTTCCCCCTTTATCTGAATATTTAAAAATATCCTTATATTCTTCACAAAAGAAGAGAAGAAGTTTATAATTGTGTTTAGGATTTGTAATACATATATAAAGTCCAAGGAGTGAGGATAAATGAAAAAAGTTATGAAGACCATGGATGGCAACACTGCTGCGGCATATGTTTCCTATGCCTTTACTGATGTGGCTGCTATCTTCCCCATTACCCCTTCTTCCACTATGGCTGAATTAGTGGATGAGTGGAGTGCTAATGGCAAGAAAAACATTTTTGGCCAGACTGTAACAGTTACTGAAATGCAATCAGAGGCTGGTGCCGCTGGTGCAGTACATGGTTCTTTGGCAGCAGGTGCGTTGACTACTACCTATACAGCTTCCCAGGGATTACTATTAATGGTCCCTAATATGTATAAAATTGCCGGTGAACTATTGCCGGGTGTTTTTCATGTTACTGCAAGGGCCCTTGCCGGACATGCGTTATCTATTTTTGGTGACCATTCCGATGTTATGGCTTGTCGTCAAACAGGTTTTGCTATGCTGGCTTCAGGAAGTGTGCAAGAAACTATGGATTTAGGTGGTATTGCCCATTTAGCAGCAATTAAATCCAGAGTTCCCTTTGTTCATTTTTTTGATGGTTTCAGGACATCCCATGAAATCCAAAAGATAGAAGCTATTGATTATGAAGTTTTTAACAGCTTAGTAGATCATGAAGCTATCCAAGCCTTCCGAGACAGAGCGCTAAATCCAGAACATCCTGTATTAAGAGGCACCGCACAAAATCCGGACATCTTCTTCCAGGCTAAAGAAGCTGCTAATCCCTATTATTCAACGGTAGCAGATACTGTAGCTGACTATATGGGGGAAATTAGTAAAGTAACCGGAAGAGAATATTTGCCCTTTAACTACTATGGAGCACCTGATGCTGAGCATATAGTTGTAGCCATGGGTTCTGTCTGTGAAGCATTAGAAGAAACAGTGGACTACTTAAATGCTGCGGGCGAAAAGGTAGGGGTATTAAAAGTACATTTATACAGACCTTTCTCAGATAAGTACTTCTTTAACGTTTTACCAAAGACTGTGAAAAAGATAGCAGTCTTAGACCGCTGTAAAGAGCCTGGTGCTTTAGGTGAGCCATTATACCTAGATGTACGGTCATTGTTTTACGGTAAGGAAAATGCACCTGTTATTGTTGGTGGTCGCTATGGCTTAGGTTCTAAGGATGTCACGCCAACTCAACTTAAAACAGTTTTTGATAACCTAAAAGTTGAAACACCAAAAGATGGATTTACTATTGGTATTGTTGATGATGTTACTTTTACAAGTTTGCCTATTAAGGAAAACATAAGCACTGCCGGGAAAGGAACTACTCGCTGTAAATTCTGGGGCTTTGGTTCTGATGGTACAGTAGGTGCTAATAAAGATGCAATCAAAATTATCGGTGATAATACTGATTTGTACGCACAAGGGTATTTCGCTTATGATTCCAAAAAATCAGGTGGTGTCACAATTTCTCACCTGCGTTTTGGTGAAAAGCCCATTAGAGCAACATATCTAATTGATACAGCCGATTTAATAGCATGTCATAAACCCTCCTATATTTATCAATACGAAGTTTTAGAAGGTTTAAAACCAGGAGGCACATTTATATTAAATTGTATCTGGAAGCCCGAGGAGCTTGAAGAGAAGCTGCCGGCTGCCATGAAGAAATATATTGCCGAGAATAACATTAATTTCTACACAATTAATGCTGTGGAGATTGCCCAGGAAATAGGTTTGGGCGGGCGGATAAATATGGTAATGCAGTCTGCCTTTTTCAAGCTTGCTAATGTAGTACCTTTTGATGATGCAGTAAAGTTCATTAAAGATGCTATTGAAAAAAGCTATGGTAAAAAAGGTGAAAAGATTGTGCAAATGAACTATTCTGCTGTAGATAAAGGTGCAGAAGCATTAGTTAAAGTCGAAGTACCGGCTCATTGGGCACAGACAAAAATACTAGATGAAGTTGCTGCTACTAAAGAGGTACCTGCCTTTATTAAAAATGTTGTTGAACCAATGAATGCTCAACAAGGTGATAAACTGCCTGTAAGTACCTTTTTAGGCAGGGAAGACGGTGCTTTCCCACAAGGCACAGCAGCCTATGAAAAACGGATGATAGCTGTTGATGTTCCAGAATGGCAAATTGATAATTGTATTCAATGTAACCAGTGTTCCTATGTGTGCCCCCATGCAGCAATCAGACCATTCTTATTAGATGAAGCAGAAGTTAAAAATGCACCAGAAGGTTTTACTGGTAAAAAAGCGATTGGAAAACAATTAGAAGGCCTTCAATTCCGCGTTCAGGTGAGTCCTCTCGATTGTACCGGCTGTGGGAGCTGTGCTCAGGTTTGTCCTGCTAAAGGAAAAGCCTTAGTTATGAAGCCTGTGGAAGAACAGGTTGCAAAACAAGCTGCTAATTGGGAATATGCTACTGATAAAGTTACAATTAAAGATAATCTCTGGAATTTAGAAACTCTTAAAGGCAGTCAGTTTGCTCAACCTCTCTTAGAGTTCTCGGGAGCATGTGCCGGCTGTGGCGAAACACCTTATGCAAAACTTGTAACACAATTGTTTGGTGATAGAATGCTTGTGGCTAACGCTACCGGTTGTTCCTCCATCTGGGGTGGTTCTGCACCAAGTACTCCATACTGTACTAATAAAGAAGGTAAAGGTCCTGCTTGGGCTAACTCCTTATTTGAGGACAATGCGGAGTTTGGTTTAGGTATGACTCTAGCTACTAAAAAAATCAGAGAAAAGATTGCTCTCTTAATGGAAGAAGCCTTAACCTTAGATATCTCTTCAGAGTTAAAAGAGGCCTTTCAAGCTTGGTTAGAAGGTAGTGATGAAGCCAAAGCTTCTAAAGCTGCTGCATTTAGAATATTGCCTTTATTAGAAAAAGAAGATAACAAGATAGTAAAAGAAATTGCGAATAGAAAAGATTTCTTAGTTAAGAGGTCACAATGGATTTTCGGTGGAGATGGTTGGGCATATGATATCGGTTACGGCGGTTTAGATCATGTATTAGCCACCGGAGAAAACATAAATGTTCTGGTCTTTGATACTGAAGTATACTCAAATACTGGTGGTCAGTCCTCTAAAGCTACTCCAGTTGCTGCAGTTGCCAAATTCGCTGCCTCTGGTAAAAGGATCAAAAAGAAAGACCTAGGAATGATTGCAACAACTTACGGATATGTCTATGTTGCCCAAATCGCTATGGGGGCTAATATGAATCAAGCCTTAAAGGCACTTGCTGAAGCAGAAGCATATCCCGGTCCGTCCTTGGTTATTGCTTATGCTCCATGTATCAACCATGGTATAAAGTCTGGCATGGGTAGTGCTATGGAAGAAATGAAGAAGGCTGTAGAATGCGGCTACTGGCATTTATGGAGATATAATCCGCTCTTAAACGAAGAAGGTAAAAATCCGTTTATTCTGGATTCAAAAGAGCCCACAGCCAGCTTTAAAGAGTTTCTCCTAGGTGAAGTTCGTTATGCTTCATTGGTTAAATCCTTCCCGGAAATTGCTGATGAATTATTTGAACTAGCCGAAAAATCAGCTAATGAAAGATATGACACATATAAGAAAATGGCCAAAGACTGCTAAATTAAAGGGTGTGGACTTTTGTCCACACCCTTTAATAGTCTTAAAGTGGGCGAGTGAGCGAGTGGGCGAGAACAAAATAATTAAGTTTAAAGCTCTAGGACTGAATCTGACTCCGACGTATAGACGTATTGGACATATAAACGAATAGACGAACTATGTTATATTAATACTTATGGGGAGGGGGAAGAAAATTGCCTGATAAAAAGGTAGTAATAGTCACGGGTGCCGGGAGCGGTATTGGGGAAAGCACTGCGGTTTCCTTCGCCCAAGCAAGTTACAGAGTGGTAGTTGCAGAGATTGATGAAAACCGGGGAGAAAAGGTGGTTAAAAAAATTATTAAAGAGGGAGGAGAAGCCCTCTTTATACCTACCGATGTCAGGGATGAGGTAAGTATTAATAATTTGATTAATAGTATTGTACAAACCTGGGGGAAGATAAATGTACTGATAAATAATGCCGGGGTGTCCCGCTTTAAATCGCTATATGAGCTATCCCTTGCAGAATGGGATGACATAATAAATATTAACTTGCGAGGATATTTTCTCTGTGCTCGGGCAGCAGCAAAAGTAATGGCTGGTAATGGTGGGGGAACAATTATTAATATAGCTTCTACAAGGGCGTTTATGTCGGAACCTAATTCAGAGGCTTATGCTGCTTCTAAAGGAGGCATAATAGCTTTAACTCATGCTCTTGCTGCATCTTTATCCCCAGATAATATTACAGTAAACTCCATTAGCCCCGGATGGATTGAAACAAAGAATTATGAAGGTTTAAACGACATGAATCATAGCCAGCATTTCTCTAACCGGGTTGGCAAGCCAGAGGATATTGCTAGGGCTTGCTTATTCTTAGCCAGCGGGGAAAATTCTTTTATCAATGGGACAAACCTTACAATTGATGGTGGTATGACCAAGAAGATGATGTACATATGAAATAGGAGTAGCCTATTTGGTAACTAGTAACTAGTAACTAGTAACTAGTAACTAGTAACTAGTAACTAGTTACTAGACTTGGAAAACGTGTTATCATGGATGTCCAGCTTCCTTGACGTGCCATCATGTTTACGAGAAGGGTATTGGCTAAATAGTCGATATTAGTGAAATATTATTGTGGACGATAATAGTATTTTCATAGATAATTGTTATGGACTATGGACTATGGACTATGGACTATGGACTATGGACTATGGACTATGGACTATGGACTATGGACTATGGACTATGGACTATGGACTATTAGCAATGAACTGTATAGAACGGAGCTGTAATAATGTTCGACATGAAAAATGTGCATAAATATTCGGAGAGATATGGTTTAAAGGAGGAAAAAGCTTTCCTTGCCCAGGAAGAAAAGGTAACCCTCTTTTTGAACAATGCTAAAATTATTTCCTTATTATGCTCGCCTGCTAATATTGATGAATTAGCTTTAGGTTTTTTGATTGCGGAGGGATTTATCTGTACTAATAATGATTATTTTGAAGTAGATATAAGGGAAAAGGGTAGAACAGTTTATGTTTATGCAGACCAAATAAAAGATGTAGAGAAGATTAAGCTGCGTGCAACCTTAACTTCAGGCTGCGGTCAGGGAACTACTTTCTCTGAACAGGAAAGAACGGGCACACTAAGTGGAGAAAGTCCTTTTCTTTCTATTCATAAGGTCTTATCAGATATAAAGATTTTTCAAAATGAGTCTTTGATCGAGGGGAGAACTGGTGGAGTCCACAGTGCGGGCTTAGCAATAGATGGTGAATTGGTTATCAGAAAAGATGTAGGACGCCATAATGCAGTTGATAAAGTGTGGGGATACTGCCTGCTTAATAGTAAAAACCCTAATAGTGCAGCCCTTTATTTAACAGGTCGAATTTCTTCAGAGATCATATATAAAGCATTAAAAATGCAAATACCTTTTATCATTTCCTTGTCGGGAGCAACATCGCGAGCGATGGAACTAGCTCAGGACTTTGGTATTACTCTTTTAGGGTATGTTAGGGGTAAAAATGCAGTTATATATTCTCATAGTGAGAGAATAAAATCCTAGCTTTTCACAGGCTGGGATTTTTTTATTATCTTCATTGTTATAAAAAAACTATTGGTTATTGCCTTGTCATCCTGAGGGAGGAACGACTGAAGGATCTAAATATTCTTCATTACACAAGATCCTTCGCTGTCGCTCAGGATGACGGATTGTTTTTTGTTTATCGTGATGCGTGCAACATGATGAGACCCCAAACGAGTAGACGCTAAACGAATAGACGAATAGACAAATTCATTTTTAAATAGCCCAGAGGAGGTAATAAAAATGGGGAAAAGAGGAATACTACTTAGAAAAGATTTAGGAGAATGGATGTGAACCATGATTATACCAGATTTTAAAAGAGTGCCTAAACATATTGGTTTCATACCTGATGGAAATAGAAGATGGGCTCAAGGTAAGGGGTTACCCAAACAGGCCGGTTATCACTTTGGCATAGATCCCGGTTTTGATTTATACAAAATTTGTCTGGAACTAGGTATTAATGAAATAACATTTTACGGCTTTACTCAGGATAATACAAAACGTCCTTCAGAACAAACACGGGCCTTTCAGAAGGCTTGTGTTGACGCTGTGATGAAGCTTGCCTATAAGGATGCTGAGTTATTAGTAATCGGAAATAGTGAATCACCTATGTTTCCCAAAGAATTGCTGCCTTTTACTCAAAGGGTTAAATTTGGTAAGGGGCTGATAAAGGTTAACTTCTTGGTAAACTACGGCTGGAATTGGGATCTAAATTATACTTTTAAAAATAAAAACTTCGAAGGTGAATGGAATTATGATAATTTAATCAAAAGCATTGCTTCATCTGATATTTCCCGCATAGATTTGATTGTCCGCTGGGGTGGAAGGCGCAGACTGAGCGGATTTTTGCCTGTACAGTCAATTTATGCCGATTTTTACATACTTGATGAGCTGTGGCCAGATTTTGAGCCGGAACATTTTTACAGAGCACTACAGTGGTATCAGGAGCAGGATGTGACCCTAGGAGGATGAAAAAAGTGGGCGCGTGAGCGAGTGGGCAAGTGGGCGATAAAAAATATTATCCAAGATGTGACCCGTGTAGGGAACGGTGTCTCACCGTTCCGCTAGGCATTACCAAGCGGAAAAATGAGGGCCTGTCTCTTACTGTTAAAGCAATATTATAAAAGCTAGACGTAATATGGTAAATTAGGGTAGTATTAATAGGCAGAAAGGATGACATAAGCCATCGTCCATCGTCTTATCCTTTTCTGGACGCTGATCACGAAACCCTACCAGTCACCAGTCACTAACCAACCAACTAGCCACTAATAACTAATAACTTACAGGAGTTGTTTACATGCTAAGAATTTCAGGGATAAAAATTTCTATCACAAAAAATCAGAAGGAAGCAATAGAAAAGGAAATTATGAGATATCTGAGTATTCCTTTTAACGACATAGTTAATTATAAAATATTCAAACAATCTATTGATGCTAGAAAAACAGAGAGAGTCTACTTTGTTTATACAATAGATGTTGAAGTAAAAAATGAAGCTCAAGTTCACGAAAAGAATAAAAATAAGGTCAACATTACCCCGGATTTATCATATAAATATGTCCAAAGTGGCAAAGGAAAATTGGTACACAGGCCGGTTATTGTTGGCACTGGTCCAGCGGGATTATTTTGCGGCTTAATTTTAGCCCAGATGGGTTATCGGCCTATTTTATTGGAACGGGGTCAGGATGTTGAAGCCAGAACCAAAGCTGTAGATGAATTCTGGGAAAAAGGAATCCTTGATGAAGAATCGAATGTGCAGTTTGGGGAAGGTGGGGCAGGTACTTTTTCTGATGGTAAGTTGACTACTTTAATTAAGAATTCTAGGTGTCGTAAGATACTTGAAGAATTAGTAAGCCATGGTGCGCCGGAAGAAATTCTGTATTCCTATAAGCCCCATATAGGAACGGATATTTTAAAAACTGTAGTTACAAACCTCCGCAAAAAAATTATTGAACTGGGAGGAGAAGTCAGGTTTAATTCTAAGGTTACTGAGTTAACTATTGAAGATCAGCAGGTTAGAGGAGTTATTATCAATGGACAAGAAGCTCTTAGTGCTGATCTTGTGATTTTGGCAGTTGGTCATAGTGCTCGAGACACATTTGAGATGCTGTACAACAAAGGAGTAAAGCTAAGTCCAAAGGCCTTTGCTATTGGAGTTAGAATAGAACATCCCCAAGCAGTGATAGATGGGGTCCAATACGGGCAATTAGCTGGCCATGAAAATCTAGGCGCGGCGGATTATAAGTTGGTTTATCATGCTTCTACCGGCAGGGGGTGTTATACCTTCTGTATGTGTCCTGGTGGATATGTTGTCAATGCTTCTTCTGAAAAAAATAGAGTTGTCACAAATGGTATGAGTTACTTTGCTCGGGATGGTGCAAATGCTAACAGTGCCTTACTAGTCGGTATTGAGCCTAGTGATTTTGAGGAAAAACATCCTTTAGCAGGTATCGAATTTCAAAGAAAATGGGAGAGGCTGGCTTTTCAATTAGCAGGTAGTAACTATTCAGCTCCAACGCAACTTGTAGGTGATTTTCTGCAAGATGTTCCCTCAACAAGCTTAAATAATGTTAAACCTTCCTTTAAACCGGGTACAATATTTGTAGAACTTAAGAAATGTCTGCCTTCAATTGTAGTGGAAACCCTAAAAGAGGCTATCCTCTATTTTGATAAGAAAATACTAGGGTTTGCCGACAAAGATGCAGTTCTGACAGGGGTGGAAACCAGGAGTTCATCTCCAGTGAGGATCGAAAGAGACGAGAATTATCAAGCCGTAGATATCCATGGTCTATACCCAACAGGAGAGGGCGCGGGTTACGCAGGCGGTATTGTATCAGCTGCGATAGATGGGATTATGGCAGCGGAAGCGATAGTATCTAAATATGCCAAAAATGGGGCAGGTTAAGGCTGAGGTTAAGGTTAAGATTGAGTAAATATTTTTAGTTTTTTTCTCAACCTTAACCTAGAAATGGGGACATTCCTCTGACGACAAAGCATTACCCAATAGAGAGGTGTGTCCCCGTTCCGCTATAGCTACAACGCGTAGCCGTTAATAAAAAAGGAGTGGATTAAATGATAGGTGAACAAATGATGGAGTTTAAGAATTGGGCAGTTGTGGGTGATGTTTTAAATGAAGAAAAGTATGCTTATAAGATTGTTAGGCGGCTTGAAAAGGGAAATTATAATGTAACTAGGGTAAACCCACGATCAAACAGTGAACAGGTGTATAAGTCATTAAAGGATATTAAGGAAAAGATAGATGTGATTGACCTTGTTATCCATCCTAAAGTAGGGATTGATGTGATGAAGGAAGCAAAAGAAGTTGGGATTGATAAGGTTTTAATTCAGCCAGGAGCAGAAAGTGAAGAAATATTAGAGTATTGTAAAGAAAATAACATTCAAGCATTCCAAGGCTGTGCTTTAGTGGAACTAAGTAAAAAGGGAATCAGGGAGTAAACAAACAAAAATACTAGTCACCAGTCACTAGTAACTATATTTGGAGGTGAGTAGGTTGGCTAAATATAACTACAAATGTGGAGATTGTTCAGAAAAATTTGTTTTTGAGGTTACTAAGGATAATAAACCGGAGCTGCTTTGTCCTAAGTGTCAATCGGGGAATATTAAGGCTGATTATGAACAGCCGGAAATACCGGAGAGGTTTGAGAAGGATAATATTCGCATCTTTTGCGCACTTAAATAAGTCTTTTGAAAAGCCTTAGTATTTTTGCAATAATTATATTTAGGAAAAAACTTTTTCACCTTTCCACTCTTTCACTATTATAAAGGATTTTCCCTTCCCTTTGTAGAAGTAAGAGTTATTGATGATTAAATTCTATGGGGTGAGATAATTGAAAGAAAAAGATTTTGTAATAGCCGGAGTAATAGGTTGGCTGGCAGGACCCTTTACCTTTGTATATTTAGGTCAAAAAAGCCCTATTAGGGCATTAGTAGAGCTTTTAGCCATTATAGCTCTTGGATATTTAACCACATGGTATGTTTTAGTTGCTTTTGTTCTAGGATATTCTATGCTGGGATTAATTGCAGCGAGAAGGTACAATAATGCACTAAAGACAGATAAAAGCATAGAGGAATCAAATTAATGCACCTTTTTGGGTGCCTTTTTCCTTTCGGGGATATGCATGCTAGGAGGTGTTTATGTGCGGGGCTTTAAGACATCTGAGGAATATGCTTTACAATTAGACAGTGAAGATAATTTAAGGGGCTTTGCTCAAAGGTTTTATAAAAATCCTTTAGAGATATATATGGATGGTAACTCCTTGGGATTATTATCGAAGGATGCAGAAAAGTCTTTACTTAGAGTTGTAAATGAGTGGAAGACTTTAGGCATAAATGGATGGCTAAAAGGTGAGATACCCTGGTTTTATTATGGTGAAGAATTGGGAAAAATGCAGGCCCCTTTAGTTGGTGCTGACCCGTCTGAAGTAATAGTAACTGGTAGTACAACTGTGAATTTGCACAATTTGGTAGCTACCTTTTTTCAGCCAACATCAGAAAGAAGTAAGATTTTGGCCGATGAGCTCAACTTTCCCTCAGATATTTATGCCTTAAAAAGCCAGCTGCTCATACATGGCTTAGAACCTGATAAAAATCTGATATTGGTAGAAAGCAGAGATGGCAGGTTATTAGAGGAAGAAGACATTATAAGCAAAATGACTGAAGATGTTGCTCTGATAATCTTACCGGGAGTTCTTTATCGCAGCGGACAGCTCTTGGATATGGCGCTCTTAACCAAGGAAGCCCATAACCGGGGTATTGTAATCGGTTTTGATTGCTCCCATTCCATAGGTGCCGTTCCCCACTATTTTTCTAAATGGGATGTGGATTTTGCCTTTTGGTGTAATTATAAATATCTCAACAATGGGCCTGGCGGGGCAGCAGGTCTTTATGTTAATAAAAAGCATTTTGCTAAGGAGGTGGGCTTAGCTGGATGGTGGGGTTATCGTAAAGATAAACAATTTGACATGGTGCAGGAATTTGAAAGGGCAGAAAGCGCCGGTGCCTGGCAGATTGGCACCATCAATATGTTAAGTAGCGCGACACTAGAAGGATCTTTGCGGATGTATGAGGAAGCGGGTATAGAAAACCTACGGGCAAAATCATTAAAGGCTACATCTTACCTTATGTATCTCATTGATGAACTGCTACCAGAAGAAAAATATGGGTACAAAATCGGCACTCCCAGGCAACCGGAGCGCAGAGGTGGTCATGTCGCACTTGAACATGATGAGGCTTTGAGAATTAATGAGGCCTTGAAAAAGAGGGGGGTCATGCCCGACTTTAGATATCCCAATGTTATAAGATTGGCACCGGTACCCCTTTATGTATCCTTCCATGAAATATGGAAGCTAGTTCAGCATTTAAAGGAAAAAGTTGATACTAAAGAATATGAGAAATTTGCTAAGAAAAGTGGCCCAGTAGCTTGATTATAGTGGAACAGTAAAAGAGCAAGGTTTAGGCTAAGGCTAAGGTTGAGCAAGAGTGGACCAAACCTATAGCGATATGTAGGTGCGCGTCCGCAGTTATTTAAACTCTGCCAGTTTAAAAAGGTAGGTGATTTTATGTATTATGTTAATAAAAAATTTGTTAATCTTGTTAGACTTTTTATTCCTTTGGGTGTAGCTTTGGCATCGGGGTTTTTTATCGAAAACTTGGCTTCTATCAGGTATTTTTCAGTATTATTCCTATTAGTTGGGTTAGTAAGTCATTTTTATTATCCTGAAATAGTAATAATTGAGGGTAAAAAGCTTAAGTTAAAGCTTGCTTTAACTAAAAAGTTTAAAGAATATTCCATGGATGGACTAGATGTTGGGGTTGATAATAAAGGCCGGTACTTAATTCTCAATTTAAATCGTAAGTATCGCTTAGATGTAACAACAATGTCTAAAGATCTTTATTACCAGTTAAAACCATATATTAAAATTCGTTATGAATAATCACCTCAAAAGGGACAAATTTATACATAATACAAAAGTTTTCTGCAGGAAATAGCTAGTTTTTGTCAAATTAATGGTTAAGATAATAAACTTGAGGGTGATGAAATGGAGAAATTTGTAGGCAGTGAACTACTGCAGGCTTTTGTTAAGATTACTCCACATCTTAATGACCTGGTCTTATTGGATGTGGGTTTTGCCGTCTATGATATAGAGAAGGTACTGGCCTATCAGGCTGGAAGAGCCTTAGATACTAAGGAAAAACCTGGTGATTTTATTACAGAAGGCGGCTCTGTTGCGAGGTCAATAAATGAAAAAAAACCAGTCCTTTTAGAAGTGCCTAAAGAAGTTTATGGGGTTCCTTTTAAGGCAGTTTCTATTCCTGTTTTTGACGAAAGAGACCAAGTTATCGGTGCAGTAGCAATGGCAACTAGTCTGGATAATCAAAAAAAGCTAGAAGACACGATACATGATATATTAGAGGCACTAAATAAGGTGAATAATAATATTCAGGAGATTGCGGGGGGAGCAGAAAAGGTATCTAGTATCAATTTAACTCTTAATACTAGCTTAAATAATTCTATTGAGGAGTTAAAACAGTCTGATGAGATACTTGCACTGATAAAAACCATAGCAAACAAAACTAAGCTATTAGGATTAAATGCGGCTATCGAAGCGGCTCGGGCGGGGGAACATGGCAAAGGCTTTTCCATAGTTGCCGATGAAATAAGAAAACTATCTGAAAATAGTGCCAGCTCCGTCAATCAGGTAGGTGCAACACTAATTAATATTGGTAATGCCATAACCGATGTTGGCCAAATCATAAGTAATTCTACCTCAGTCAGTGATAAACAAACAGCAGCTACCCAAGAGATTGCTGCATATATAGAAGAGTTGACATCAACTATTGAAGAGCTCAAAGAGATGGCTAAGATAATATAACTAGACAAAAATATTTTTTCTGTAGCAAATATAGAACTGTAGTACTGTGACCTGCGAAGCAGGTTTTTTCTTTAGAAAAATCAGGGATAATTGAACCCCCAAAAAAAAAATTATCATTTATAGAAAACTTATAGGTGGTGCCAAGATGAATAATACAATAAAGAATGAGATAGAGCAGTTGTTTAACTTAAAAATAATCGGTGAGCAGCAGTTTCCTTGGGGAGAATCTTATTTTTTGGGATTAGAATCAAACTTTAAAATAAATGATCCCGATAAACCTAGGCGCTCTGTCTCCATTGTTACAGTATATCCTGATAAGGAGCAAAAAATCCATACTCATCCAGGATATGAAGAAGTTATTTATGGATTAGAAGGTGAGACTATTCATTGGTCTAACAATAGTAAAATAGTATTGAGAAAGGGTCAAATCGGTTATATTTCTGCTGGCGGACAGCACGTGATGTTAAATATTTCAGATAAACCGGCTAAATTAATGAGTATTGCTTTTCCTAGCTTTCCAGAAAACTTGGGCCCAATTTCTTCAATTGAAGATGTAGAACTGACTGAGCTCACCAAGATGACTAACCTAGATGCGATTGCAGGAAAGTTTGCTCAAAATATTAAACTAGGAGTATCTCTGGTTGATATTAATGGAAGTTTATTATCAAAGTTAAAAAACTTCCCCAAATTTTGTAAAATATGCATAAAAGAAAATGCAGGGGATTGTGTTATAAGCCCCCATGGCAGGGGGCATGTGGGTAATGATCTAAGAATGTGTAAATGTAAATTCGGAGTTTATTCGGTTCAATCACCAATTATTATTAATCAGAGACTATTGGGATTTCTTGGATGCGGCTACGGTAGGATTTCAACTGTAAACTATGAAGATGAGCAATTTATAAGAAAAGAATTTCCTCAAGCAATATTAGAAAAAGCAGTCCTAGAGTACAAAAATCTTAATTTTATCAATAGAAATCATCTTACATCTGTTGCAGAAATGCTATCCTTAGTTAGTGCGTCTTTAGTACAGCTAATTATTCAAGCTGCTAGAGAAAAACAACTAAACAGCTATAAAATTAGTCTTATTAAAGAAAAACAAAGACAGGCAGAGCTTTTAAGTTCCTTGAATGAAGCAAAGCTTAAATTATTAGAATCACAAGTAAATCCTCACTTTTTATTTAATACCCTAAATACAATTGCCCAAACTGCAGTAATGGAGGGCGCTGATTCAACTGCCACATTAACCTATGCTTTGGCTAACTTGTTGAGAAGCAGCTTAGGTAAAAATGATTCACAAATTAGTATAAGGGACGAAATAGATCATATTCGTGACTATATATATATTCAAAAGACAAGATTTCCCGATAGATTTAATTTCTCGTTGGAAATATCTCCCCAGATAGAGGAAGTTAAGGTACCATTCATGACTTTAATGGTTTTAGTGGAAAATTCAATTATACATGGTTTTTCAAGCATTCGGTGGCAGGGTGATTTGAGGGTTAGAGGATACAAAGAAAATAACAATGTTATTTTAGAGGTAATCGATAATGGAATTGGCGTTCCTAATCAAGTAGTTGAAAAGGTAAAGCGTTTTAGTAATCAGTCTTACCTAACATCATCATTAAAAGGATTAGGTTTAAAAAATGTTTATAAAAGACTTGAGTATTATTACGGGACTAATTTTAATTTTGAAATTGAAAGATTACCTCAAAAGGGTACTGAAGTAAAAGTAATACTGCGTTTTTAAAAGACTAATTATTTGCTTAAAAGGATGGTTGCATTTATGTACAATCTACTGATTGTTGATGATGAACCCACTGTACTTAGGTTTATCAAGTATGTTATTTCCGAATATAGTTTGCCCTTCCACATTTGTGGCGAAGCAGTAAATGGAGAGCAGGCTGTGCAAATGGCGGATCAGTACAAGCCCCATCTTATAATAATGGATATTCATATGCCTTTAATGGATGGTTTAACTGCAGCTGAAATAATTAAAAAGAGACAGCCGTCTCCCATAATATATGTCTTAACTGCATATGAATATTTTGAATATGCTCAGAAAGCGGTTAGAATCAGTGTGAACGATTATTTATTAAAGCCGTTAAAGCCGGAACAGCTAGCTTATACATTAGGAGAGAGTATTAAAAAACTTCAACATATGCAAGCTCATGATACAGAATATATTAGTATGAAGAATCGGATTGAAGAGCTTAAACCTGTTCTTAGAAAGCAAATTGTAAGTGAAATGATTAATTATGGGTACATCACGAGCAATGCATTGAAAATAAAGGAATTTGTAAATAATAACGATTTAATACCACATGCTGTATTAGTTCTTCTTTTAAACTTAAAAGAGTTTGTAATAAATGCAGGCAAAATGGAAAAACTGATATTTGAGATAGAGAAAAGAATTGGTATGGGCTTATATAATGTTATTTCTAATGATAAGGCAGTTTTTTTTGTCAATAAAACTACAAATATAAAAGAGATAAATGAAACTATTTTAAAAATAAAGGATGAATATTCTGTCGAAATATTTGGAGGGCTTGGAGAATTAAAACAGGGACAGCCTAATACTGCATATTTAGAAGCAGATGAGATTAGCAAATCAGCTTATTTTTGGGTACAAAATGGTGTATTTGAAGAAAAAGATTATATATATATTCCATATAGTGTAGCAGAAATCATTGATATTCAAAAACAGGTTTATGAAAAGCTTCTGGAAAGACAAAATGAAAGTATAAATGATTTTCTTGATGAGATACTTAATTCTTTGAAAGAAAGGAAATATCTTTATATTCAGGCAGTTATGCTTATTAAACAGATGATTACTATACTATTAAGCACCTTGTCTGAGCAAATGATTTCCATGGAAGATACAAACCAAATTGCTTTTAAATATGAACAAAATATAAATAATATTAAGACTGCAAAGGAATTAAAGCTAGTAATTAGTGGCTTAGTGGGTGAATTGAGCATAAGAATTCATTCGACTGGAGAGACACAAGCTGAAAAAATGGTAAAGTGGGCAGTTGATTACCTTCATAATAGTTATTATGAAGATATCTCCTTACAGGGGTTAGCAAATAAACTCTTTATTAGCAATAGCTATTTTAGTCGTATATTTAAAAAGTATACAGGTGAAGGGTTCGCAAGTTATCTGGTTAAAATAAGAATAGGTAAGGCTTATGAATTATTAAACACAGGAAGGTATTCTGTAGCAGAGGTAACTCAAAAAGTAGGCTTTAAAGATCCCAGTTATTTTAGTGCTGTATTTAAGGAATATCAGAGGATATCTCCAAATCAGGTAATAAATAATATAAAAAAAGGGCAAAAATCCTAGAGTTGATGTCAAAAAAATCGGGAGGCATTATTTATTTTTCAGAGAATTAATTATCATCTGAAAAATAAATGATGCTTTTTTTAAAAAAGGTTGAGTTAAACGCTGTACGACAATAGTAAACATTAGTTTGCTTTTTCAAAAATATGTTTGGAAAATTCAGAAAGTTATAGATAAGTGTAATAACTTCATAAGGTGGTGGTAAATTTTAATTGATTTCGCGTTTTTATTATAAAAAGAAAAAATAGGGAGGTATTTTAAAGATGAAAAAGTTTATTGGTTGTTTATTAATTATTGTTTTATTGCTCTCATTGACAGCATGTAGTAATCAAAAGCCTGCTGAACAGTCAAAACAAGAAGAACCAAAGGTAGCTGAGAAAATTGTTTTACGAATAGGCATGACTGCCGAGGCAGATTCACACTACGGCAAAGGATTACTACAGTTTAAAGAAAAACTGGAAAAATATTCAGAGAATAAGGTTGCGGTTAAAATTTTCCCAAGCAGCCAGTTAGGAAATGAGAGAGATTTAATTGAGGGCGTTGGTGCAGGAACAATTGAAATGTGTATTTCATCTACAGGCCCACTGCCTAACTTTTCTTCCAACTTTATGTTATTTGACCTGCCATTCATCGTAACAGATAGACAAAAAGCATACCAAGTTATGGATGGGTCTGTTGGACAAGAAATCCTAGCAACTTTAGAGCCAAAAGGTATCAAAGCCTTGGGATTCTGGGAAAACGGCTTTAGAAACATTACAAATAATAAAGCTCCCATTGTTCATCCTGCTGATGTAAAAGGCATGAAAATTAGAACTATGGAAAACCCTGTACACATCGAAACTTTCAAATTATTAGGAGCATATCCTACACCCATGGCTTGGGGTGAAGTATTCACATCACTCCAGCAGGGAACTATTGATGGACAGGAAAACCCATTAGTAATCTTAGATACTGCAAAAGTATATGAAGTTCAAAAACATGTATCTTTAACTGGACATTTCTATTCGCCATCAGTAATTATGATAAACAAGAAGCTCTTAGATGGGTTCCCTAAAGATATCCAAGAAGCAGTTTTTAAAGCAGAGAAAGAAGCAAGAGAATGGGAGCGGAATTACAGTTCTGAACTTGATAAATCTCTTGTAAAAGCTTTGACTGAAAAAGGGATGGTCGTAACTGAAGTAGACAAAATGGAATGGCAACAAGCTGTTTCTCCTGTTTATGACAAGTATTTAGGCAAAATTAATCCAGAATATATTAAGGCTTTAACAGGTAAATAGTTGACAAAAAAATAGAGTACAGTCATCGCTGTACTCTATTTTTTAAATAAAACTTGCTGTTGTTATTAGAATTAAATAGGGGGGTTTGGATGAAGAAAATACTGGGTTTGTTAGACAACTTCGAAGAAAATATAATTTCTGTATTACTCCCTCTAATGTGTATCCTGGTATTTATGGCGACTTTTTTTAGGTATACGGAACTGATAATACTTCCGTGGGCAGAAGAACTGGCCAGATATTTGATGATTTGGATAGTATTTTTAGGAATTGGTACAGGAGCAAAGAAAAATAGGCATTTTGCTGTGGAGGTTTTTGTAAAAGCTATGCCTCAAGCAACACATAAATATTTTCATATCTTTAAAATTCTAGTTATATCGTCTTTTTTAACTTTTGTAATTTACTTATCAATAAACTTAATGAAAGTCCAGATTATGATGGGACAAACATCGCCCGCGTTAAATATCCCCATGTGGGTAGCATATCTAGCTGTTCCTGTTGGTTGCGGTCTGATGGTATTTAGGACCATTGAGCACTCTGTGAAGGAATTCAAGCTAAATGGTCAACCAACTGAGGGAAAGGAGCTGGAGTAAATGGCACTAACCTTATTCGGGACTTTATTTGTTATGCTGCTTTTGAATATTCCCATTTCCATATCTCTAGGTATTGCGGTTTTGATGGGCTTACTAACCGGAGATTCTATGACATCCTATGTAATTATAGCTCAACGAATGTTTACTTCGATTGATAATTTTCCCTTTATGGCTGTTCCTTTTTTCATACTTGCAGGTGAGCTTATGGAACGGGGCGGTATTTCAGTAAGGCTAATTAGATTTGCAAAGGTTATTTTGGGAAGGCTTCCGGCCAGCTTAGCTATTATAACAACTGCTGCTTCAGCTTTTTTTGGTGCTATTTCCGGATCCAATCCTGCAACAGTTGCTGCGATTGGGGGTTTAATGCATCCCGCAATGGTTAAGGCAGGATATCCCAAAGCAGAAGCAGCTGCTATTGCAGCCGCATCAGGAACATTAGGGGTAATTATTCCTCCTAGCATCTCAATGGTAACATATGGTATAGTAGCCTCTGTTTCAATAGGGACACTCTTTATTGCGGGAATAATACCAGGTTTATTACTAGCTCTAGGTATTATCATTACAAGTATATTGACGTGTAGGCGATATGAAAAAAAAGAAGAAACTAAGTCTGAAAGTGCTTTTTTGGTATTAAAAGATGCAATTTGGGCGCTATTGATGCCAGTAATTATTCTGGGAGGAATTTACGGAGGAGTATTCACTCCTACCGAAGCTGCATCTGTTGCGTGCATATATGCTTTTATTGTTAGCAAATATATATATAAGGATTTGCAATACTCTGAATTAAGGGCAATTTTTGCAAAAGCCGCTACAAGCACGGCAATTATCTTATTTATAGTAACACTATCCGCGCCTTTCTCATGGTTAATGACCAGTGGCGGAATTCCAACTATGCTAGCTGAAAAGATGCTAGGTTTATTTCAAAATAAGTACATTATTCTTTTAATGATAAACTTGATTTTGCTTTTTTTAGGATGTTTTTTGGAAACCCAGTCAATTATTTTATTGATGACTCCAATGCTGTTGCCATTAGCTAATGCTTTAGGGATCCCTCCTATAGCCTTAGGCATAATAATGGTTGTAAATACTTCTATTGGAATGATTACTCCACCTATGGCAGTTAATTTATTCGTTGCAAGCGGAATAGCTAGAATTTCTATTGAAGAAATAAGCAAAAAAATAATTCCCTTCTTATTGGTTGAAGCAGCAATACTTCTTTTAATCACTTATATACCTGAAATTATAATGTGGTTGCCAAACATATTGGGAAAATAAATTTTAAAGGGTGATGAAATATGAGAAGTCATATCACAACTAAAGGCTTGGAAAGAGCAACCCATAGAGCATTGTACTATTCAATGGGATTTCTACCAGAAGATCTGGAAAAGCCATTAGTGGCAATTGTTAATACTCAAAATGAAACTATGCCTGGTCATATACATTTAGATAGTATTGCAAAAGCGGTAAGAGAAGGAGTAATTGCAGCAGGTGGTACACCAATTGAATTCCCTACAATTGGTATATGTGATGGCATTGCCCAAGGTAACTATGGTATGCATTATCCTCTAGCTAGTAGAGAATTAATATGTGATTCCATTGAATGTATGATTAATGCCCATCAATATGATGCAGTTGTTTTTGTGACAAACTGTGATAAAATAACGCCTGGATTATTAATGGCGGCGGTAAGACTAAATATACCTGCAATAATGGTCAGTGGTGGACCAATGGCTACAGGGTGCTTCCAAGGGCAGGAAATTGGCTATTCCGATCTTATGGCTGCCCAAGGGGATGTAGCTAGAGGCTTAAAAAACATGGATGACTTAGGCCAGATGGAGCGAGAAGCTCTGCCCGGTTGTGGAGCTTGTAATCTATTGGGCACAGCAAATTCCATGAACTTTTTATCCGAAGCTTTAGGCATGGTATTGCCTGGTAGTACAACACCTGCAGCAAGTGGCCGAAGAATAGCCTTAGCGAAAGAAACTGGTATTAAGATAATGGAGCTTTATAAAAAGAACATATTGCCTCTAGATATTATTACTAAAGATGCAATTGAAAACGCAATTGTTGTTGATCTTTCTATTGGTGGTTCCACAAATACTGTACTACATTTGACAGCCCTTGCAGCAGAAGCAGATATTGATTTTGATATTAATAGTTTCGCTGAAATGGCAAAGAAAGTGCCGCATCTAGTCAAAATGAAACCGGCTCCTGGTGGTAATTATCCTGTAGATGTTCATTATGCTGGAGGAATATCAGCATTAATGAATCAATTGGTAGATTGCAATCTGATTCATAAGAACACGATGACTGTTACCGGCAGGACAGTAGGGGAAAATGTAACTGGTGTAAAAGTATTAAACGGTGAAGTAATTAGAAATATAAATAATCCTTACTCAAAAACCGGCGGCATACAGCTGCTGTACGGAAACCTTGCTCCAGAAGGTTCAGTATGTAAAAGTGCTGCTGTAAAACCTGAAATGCTTAAGCATAGGGGTCCTGCTAAAGTTTTTAATCAGGAAGAGCCTGCAGTGGCAGCTATTTATGGTGGAAAAATCAAGCCTGGAGATGTAGTTGTTGTAAGATATGAAGGACCAAAGGGCGGACCTGGAATGAGGGAGATGCTTACCCCTACAGCGGCAATTGTAGGAATGGGTTTAGATAGCCAAGTTGCCTTGATCACAGATGGAAGGTTTTCCGGCGGCACATCTGGTGCAGCAATAGGACATGTATCTCCTGAAGCAGCCGATGGTGGACCCATAGCTCTTATTCAAGATGATGACATGATCAGTATTGATATTCCCGAAGGAATAGTAACTTTAGAAATAAGCAAAGATGAGTTAGCAAAAAGGAAAGCAAGTTGGACTCCTCCTGTATCAAAGGTAAAACCTGGCAGCTATTTAGATAGATACTCTAAGCAGGTAATGTCCGCAATGACAGGAGCAATATTTAAAAAATAAAATGGAGGGTTTTCTATGCGAAGCCACAAAATGCTGAGGGGATTGGAAAATGCTACAAATAGAATGATGTTTCATTCCATTGGGTTTTTAAGGGAAGAAATGGAGCGTCCTCTTATAGCAGTTGTCAACGGATATAATGAAGTACATGCAGGGAATATCCATCTGAATAGTGTAACAAATGCAGTAAAAGAAGGGGTTCGCATGGCTGGAGGAACTCCTTTGGAGTTCCCAGTTATAGGAGTTTGCGACGGTCTTGCCCAGCGTCATGTTGGTATGCTTTACCCTCTTGCCAGCAGAGAACATATAGTAGATTCAATTGAGATAATGGTTAATGCCCATGCATTTGATGCCATGGTGCTGGTAACTAATTGTGATAAGATCAGCCCTGCAATGTTAATGGCGGCCTTAAGGATGAATATACCAACAATAATTATCAGCGGTGGACCTATGTATGCCGGTTGTTGGAATGGCAAAAGGGTAAGCCTCCCTGATATGTATGAAGCAATTGGCAAGGTTAAAAGGGGGGAAATGTCCCCTGAGGAATTGACTGAACTTGAAGAGTGCATTTTACCTGGGCCTGGCTGCTGCAATCTGCTGGGAACAGCTTATACTATGAATATACTTACTGAAGCTATGGGAATGGCTCTACCAGAATCCTCTACTGTTATGGCTGTTACGGGAAAGCGGCTGGCTTTAGCGAAAAAATCTGGCATAAAAATAATGGAACTTTTGGAGAACAATATTTGTCCTCGAGATATTATTACTATGGAAGCCTTAGAAAACGCCATTGCCGTTGATATGGCAATTGGCGGTTCTACCAATACCACCTTACATCTGCCTGCAGTAGCTCATGCAGGGGGCCTGAGACTAAACTTTGATAAGTTTAATGAATTTGCTCGAAAGGTTCCCCATATGGTTAAAATGAAACCGGCTGGAGAACATTTTCCCGAAGACTTTGACCGTGCAGGTGGCTTGAGTGCTCTAATGAACCAGATGGCAGAAATGGGTTTAATCCATACCAGTTTAATGACGGTAACGGGTAAAACTATAGGGGAAAACATAGCTAAAACAAAAATAGTTGACCAAGAAGTAATAAGACCTTTTGAAAAGGCGTACTCAAAAGAAGGCGGTTTGATATGCCTAGAAGGAAGTTTAGCTCCGGACGGAGCAGTATGTAAAAAAGCCGGTGTATTCCCTGAAATGTTTGTTCATCGAGGACCTGCCAGAGTGTTTAACTCGGAAATAAAGGCACTAGATGCCCTTTTTGCTGGAGAAGTAAAACCAGGCGAGGTTATTGTGGTGCGTTATGAAGGACCTAAAGGCGGACCCGGTATGAGAGAAATGGTTACTGCTACTGGCACATTATTTGGAATGGGATTGGAAAAATCAGTTGCATTAGTAACCGACGGGCGTTTTTCAGGTGCAACTCGAGGACCGGCAATAGGTCATATATCACCTGAAGCTGCTGAAGGAGGTCCAATTGCTTTAGTTGAGGATGGAGATTATATTTCCTTTGACCTTAATAAGGGGACTATTGATCTGGAAGTATCTAAGGAGATACTAATGAAAAGATATGATATTTGGATATCTTCTGAGGCACAGAAGGAAAGATTTAAACAAGGTATATCCAACCATCCGGATATGCCTGAGGATAGTTATCTTAAGCGCTATGCAAAGCAGGTTAGTTCTGCTGCTAAAGGTGCTGTATTTGAAAGAGTTGATAATAATGAAAAAGTTATTGTTTAAAGAAAAACTTAGAAGTTCAAAGCCCCTTCTAGGAATGTTTATGCTTTGTCCCACTCCCGAATTAATAGAAATTTTGGGCTATACTGGCTTTGATTATGGAGTAGTTGATTTAGAACATGGTGCTATCAACGAACAAACGGCAGTAAACATGGTGAGGGCTGCAGCTTCTGCAGGAATATCCCCTTTAATTAGAGTTGCTGATTCTAGTGCTGTTAATATATCAAAAGCCCTTGATATGAAGCCGGAAGGTATAGTTATTCCAGGCATATCTAGCAAGGAAGTAGCTTTAAAGGCAGTAAATGCAGCCAGGTTTTATCCCCATGGTAATAGGGGGGCTAATCCATTTGTTAGAGCTAATCACTATGGAAGTAGAGCTGGAGATGAATATTTCTCGGAGGTAAATGAAAAAACCTCAATTATATTATTAATTGAGGGCAAATCCGGTATTGATAATATTGAATCCATTTTAGATGTCGGAGGAATTGACGGGGTTACAATTGGACCTTATGATCTATCACAGTCTCTAGGAATACCTGGTGATGTAAATAATAAAAAAGTGTTAGATGAAATAGATAAGATTATTAATATTTGTTCAGAAATGGGAATTCCTGTAGGTATTTTCACTACTGACCCTAATAGTATAAGGGTTTGGATAGAGAAAGGGTTTAAGCTTATTTCCTTTTCCGTTGATACCAAAGTATTTTATGATGCATGTAAATCTTTTAAAGATAATTTTTCATCCACCCCCTTTGAAGGATCATCACCCCGTCTGGGGTGATGATCTACCATAAAGCTACGAGGAGGATTAGTTTAATGACAAAGATGAAAATCACCATTCCGGAACTAATGGAGAAGAAACAAAATGGAAAGAAATTTAAGATGATAACGGTATATGATTATCCTTTTGCCTTAATGGTAGACAGGTCCGAGGCAGAAGTTATCCTAGTGGGGGACTCATTAGGAATGGTAATTCAAGGACACGATGGGACCATTCCGGTAAATATCGAAGATATTTTATATCATGTGAAAGCTGTAAGAAAAGGTGCTCCAAATACCTTTGTTGTTGGTGATATGCCCTTTCTTTCTTATCAGGTTAGTAAAGAGGAAGCAATAAGAAATGCAGGTAAAATACTTAAAGCTGGTGCTGACTGCGTAAAGATTGAAGGCGGAATGAAGGTTGTAGATACAGTTAAAGCAGTAGTTGATGCAGGTATTCCTGTTGTAGCTCATATCGGTTTAACTCCACAAAGCGCAACTATGCTAGGTGGCTTTAAAGTACAGGGAAAAAGCGCTGAAGCAGCGGAAAAACTGTTAAATGAAGCTCTAGCTCTTGAAGAAGCGGCAGTTTTTGCTATCGTACTGGAATGCATACCGACAGCTTTAGTAAAAATAATTGATGATAAACTAAGAATACCGACAATTGGCTGTGGTGCTGGTCAACATACTACAGCACAAAATTTAAATGCCTATGATTTACTGGGTATTTTTGATAAATTTGTACCTAAATTTGTAAAACAGTATGCTCAAATGGGTACTCAAATGGTTGAAGTGTTTAATACATGGTGTAAAGAAATAGATGAAGATATATATCCTGAAGCCAAGCATGGATTTTCAATGAATGATGAGGATTTAAAAAGATTGTATTAAAAAATTATATCAATAATTAAAACTATAAAAACTTAAAAAACCTGAAAAGGTTTTTCTTTTTGCAGGAATTTAACTTCAAATGGGCGAATTACAGCTATATGTTTGAAACACGATACGACTATACAGAACAGAGGTTTTCTGATGGTAACTAAAGCTAAATCTAATTTTATTCAGTCTGTTGATAGGGCATTACAAATCTTAGAGGTTTTTTCTCGAAAAAATAAGGAACTGGGAGTTACACAAATTGCCAATACTGTAGGCTTACATAAAAGTACAGTTTTTGGTTTATTAGCTACCTTGGAAAAAAGAGGTTATTTAGAACAGAACCTCGAGAATGGCAAATATATGCTGGGGTTAAAACTTTTTGAGCTTGGCATTCTGGTTGAGGAAGGAATGGATCTAAGGGGAATTGCTACCCCGATTATATCCCAGTTAGTAGATTGCTATGGTGAAACTGTACATTTAGTGGTATGTGATCATGATGAGGTTATCTATATCGATAAAAAGGAAAGCACTAGTGCTATCCGGATTTTATCCCAGGTAGGTACGCGGCTGCCTATGTATTGTACTGGTGTAGGCAAATGCTTATTAGCATTTTTACCTGAAAATACATTAAAATCCGTAATAAATAAAGGTCTTATTCAATATACACCCAATACTCTTACCGATGCAGATAAATTGCTTAGTGAGTTACAAAAGGTCAGGGAACAGGGCTTTGCTTTTGACTTAGAGGAAATAGAGCCAGGCTTAAAGTGTGTAGCAGCACCTATTAAAAATCATAAAGGGGAAGTGGTGGCAGCTATAAGCTTGTCTGGACCATCAATGAGAATGGATGATAAGCGAATGAAAGAATTGACTCTACCGGTCAAATATTCTGCACTGGAAATTTCCCGTAAATTGGGGTATATGGAATAGAGCTAAAAAAATCAAGGAGGTTTTTTTGTGACAACTAAAATTAAAGCAGCCATCATTGGACCAGGTAATATTGGAATAGACCTGATGTATAAACTGATGGATCGAAAGTACATTGAGCTGGATATGGTTGTGGGAATTATTCCAGAATCTGAAGGATTGAAGCTGGCTCGAGAGAATGGCTTCAAGACTTCCCATGAGGGCATTGATGCAATTCTTGCTAATGAAGAAATTAAAATTGTTTTTGATGCAACTGGGGCAAGGCCTCATTTAATCCATGCTCCATTACTAAAAGAGAATAACAAGATAGCCATTGACCTAACACCGGCAGCAGTCGGACCCTATGTAGTTCCTGTAGTAAATTTAGAAGAACATCTAAAAAGTCCAAATGTTAACTTAGTAACCTGTGGTGGTCAGGCTACAATACCTATAGTAGCTGCAATTAACAAAGTAGCTGATGTTAAGTATGCCGAAATAGTAGCAACAATCTCTAGTAAAAGTGCAGGACCTGGTACTAGACAGAATATTGATGAATTTACCCAAACAACGGCCAGAGGATTAGTGGAAGTTGGGGGAGCTGATAAAGGGAAAGCTATTATCATCTTAAATCCAGCTGAGCCTCCTATTATGATGCGGGATACTATCTATACCCGGGTTGCTAATCCCGACGAAAAGGAAATAACGAGAGCTGTTTTAGAAATGGTTGAGAAGGTTAAACAGTATGTGCCAGGTTATCAGTTGAAGGTACCGCCTATTATTGAAGGTGATAAGGTAACTGTCATGCTGGAAATTGAAGGAGCAGGCCATTATCTTCCTAAATACGCCGGAAACTTGGATATCATGACAGCGGCAGCAGCGGCGGCTGGTGACAGGATTGCACAAAGCTTACTTGAAGCCAAGGAGGGGAATTAAATGGGGAGAAAAATTAGAATAATCGATACTACATTAAGAGATGGTATGCACGCAGTCAGCCATCAATTTTCACCTGATGATATGGCTGAAATTGCTAAGAGTCTTGATGAGGCTGGTGTTGATACAATTGAAATAGGTCATGGTGACGGATTAGGAGGTTCTTCTTTTCAATATGGCTTTTCAGCTTATTCTGATGAAGATTATGTAACTGCGGTTTCCAAAGTACTAAAAAACGCTAAACTTGATGTATTGCTATTACCTGGTATTGGCACTAAAAAGGAATTGGAAGCAGCTGCAAAATATGGTGCAAAGGTAGCCCGCGTTGCCACCCATGTAACTGAAGCTGATGTGGGTGAACAACATATTAAATTAGCAAAAGATTTAGGAATGGAAGCAGTAGGTTTCTTGATGATGACCCATATGGCTGATGTGAAAACAATAGTAGAACAGGCTAAGCTTTTTGCAAGTTATGGCGCAGATACCATTTACGTTACTGATTCTGCCGGTGCATTAACACCTCAGGGTGTTTTTGAAAGGATTAAGGCTGTCAAGGAAGCTACCGGTTTACCTATAGGGCATCATGCCCATAATAATTTAGGCTTAGCTGTAGCTAATACTCTAGCGGCTATTGAGGCCGGTGCCGATTTAGTGGATGCCACCTGTAAAGGACTAGGTGCTGGTGCTGGTAATACTCAAATAGAGGTTTTAGTTGCCGTTTTACACAAACTAGGCTATGAAACCGGAATAGACCTTTATAAAATAATGGATGTAGCTGATGATGTAGTTGTTCCTAAAATGAAACGGCCTATAGTCATTGATAAAAACTCGTTAACTATCGGTTATGCTGGTGTTTATGGCAGCTTCTTGTTACATGCTCTCCGAGCAGCTGAAAAATTCGGTGTTGATGCTAGAGATATTTTGTTTGAAATGGGACAAAGAAGAACAGTTGGCGGTCAGGAAGATATGATTGTTGATGTTGCATACGAGTTAAGTAAAAATAAGTAGAAGGACATAACTATTAATTGTGGTAATACCCTATCAAATGAGAGACCACAATAAACTAAAGCATTCCGGTCATCCTGAGCGATAGCGAAGGATCTTACTTGGTGAAGAATTTTTAAGATCCTTCGGTCGTTCCTCCCTCAGGATGACACACAATCGACAATAGCTTTCATAGCAATGATAAAAATCAAGACTTTTTCAGTGCCTTCATCAAATGATGGGGTATTTTTTTTAAAAAAAAGGGCCCAGGATTTTCCTGGACCCATAGAGTGGAGGAGATAAGAGGAGTTGTTCAGTTAGTAGTATGTTCACTTTAAGATAGGCTTATACAGTGTTTTAAAAAAAAAATTATAAAATTTGACAAATATAAATGGTTTAAAAGGAATTAAGATATCAATGGAGAAGAATTACAATTTATGACATTATTGATAATATTGAATTGTGGTGATTCTAATCCATGGAAAGCATTGAACGAAAAATACTTAATGTTATTTTGGCAGTATTTTTATTAGCAAGTTTATACATAATCAATTTGTATAATTACCAGTTGTTTCATAGCACTTCTGAAATTTTTAGTGTTGTTGTGGCTTTTTCCATTTATATGATTTCCTGGAATGCACGAGCTTACGCTGACAATGACTTCCTTCTCTTTTTAGGGATTGCATATCTATTTATAGGCGGAATTGACTTACTGCATACCTTAACCTTTGAGGGAATGAATATTTTTGCCAGTGCTAATTATGATACTTCAGTTCAGCTTTGGGTTGTAGCCCGATATATTCAAAGCGTTACCCTGTTAATAGCATTTGTGCTTCTCATCAATAAGAAAAAAAGAATAAAAGCCGGATATATATTTGGGATATATGCATCAATAGTAATTTTAGTTCTTCTTTCAATTTTTTATTTCAAAAGCTTTCCGTCCTGCTATAATGTGGAACAAGGGTTAAGCAATTTTAAAATTATTAGCGAATATATTATTTGTTTTATATTAATAATAACCATTTTTCTATTAATAAAACCACCGGCGGTCCTTTGATGTAAAGGTATATAGATACATCTTATGGTCGATAATCTTTAACATTTTATCTGAATTAGCCTTCACAATGTATTTTAGCTTTAACGATTGGCAAAATTTAATAGGACATTATTTTAAAATTCTATCTATTTTCTTAATATATAAAGCAATTATCGAAAGGGGTATCAAAAAACCCTATGATTTAATTTTCCGGGAGCTAAAGATTAGAGAGCAGGAGCTTGGAAACCAGGCAATTACTGATGATTTAACAGGGGTCTTTAACAGGAGAGCAGCCTTTGATATTCTGGAAAAAATGGTAGTTTTGTCTCAAAGAAATGAACAGTCTCTCACCATTTGTTTCCTAGATATTGATGGACTTAAATTAGTTAATGATATGTTCGGGCATGGTGAAGGTGATAAATTATTAGTAACAATTGCAGCTGTGCTAGACTCCTCAGTCAGAGAATCGGATTTTATCAGTAGGCTCGGGGGCGATGAGTTTTTGTTGATTTTTCCAGATTGTAACGTGGAAAATGCCCAAATTCTATTGCAGAGAATAAAAGAGAATCTTTCTAAGGTAAACAAAGATAAAGATAAGGACTATGTAATTCAGTTTAGTTATGGCTTAGCACAGTATGATTATCACGAAGAAGTAAATGTGGATAAACTCATTGACGTGGCTGATAGTAATATGTATATCAATAAAGCTGATCGCAAAAAAAATGTTGTGCAGCTTACTATCGAGGATTTTGATAAATAAGAGTTATGAAAAGCATTATTTTTAAGATTGTCAAAAAAGGACCCAATAGAAATAGAGAGTACTGAAAATAACACAGCAATCACTAGTAGTTATAGAACAATGGTAATCTTAGCTATTGGACATATTGTATGCTTTTTTCAGTACCCTTTAAAATGATGGGTCCTTTGGTGTATAAATTTACAAAATTATGGTAATATGTGGATTAAAAAAAGGAGTTACATTTTTTATGCAGAATATGAGATATATGATATATTATATATCGGAGAAAAAAGCAAGAAAATAATGAAGGCATTTAAAGTTTTTGCACAACAAGTTTAACTTAAGGAGCGGTTTATATGAATACTTTTATAAACTTTTTTGATCTAGGTCAAGTAGCAGTTGATATTAGTTTATTGATTCTAAGAATAGTTCTAGCATGGGTATTCTGGGTTCATGCCTGGCATAAAAGTTACGGCAAACAAGGGTATAGAGGTTCAGGTGACAGATTTAAATTTCATAATATCCCCTTCCCTTATGCCATGGCCTATTTTGTATCAATTAGTCAATTAATTGGAGCACCTTTATTGTTAGTCGGATTTATGACCAGATGGCTTTCCTTATTATTTTTGGGTGAAATGCTAGTGGGAACTTACTGTAAGTATAAAGAAGATTGCTGGTTTAATAGTGCTGATCTTCCCTTAACCCTAGCAGGTATTTTTCTATTGCTTATCTTTTTAGGTCCCGGTCCTTATTCTATCGATGCTTTGTTTTAAATATATAAAAAAATATATATAGGAGGAATAAAAATGATTATTGATGCCCATCATCATTATATGCCAATAAAGATTTATAAGGAATTTGCTGATCCGTATGGTGAATCTAAAAGGGTGGTTTTTAACAATAATGATTTCACTTTTAATGTAAGGCTGCACCAAATTGAGACACATCTTAGGGATATGGATTACGCTGGAGTTGATATGACCCTGCTCACTCTTTCTCAATGGAATACAGGCGGACCTGAACTTTGTCGAAGAATAAATGAAGCAATGGCAGAGGATTTGGTTCGCTATGGTGACCGTTTATTTGCTGCCGGCTGTGTAGCACAAGATGATCCAGAAACGGCTGTTGCCGAGATTGAGTACATGATAAAAGAACTTGAGTTTCATGGAGTAGCCCTATTAACTTCCATGGGGCCTGATGTCAATATGAGCAATAAGGAAATTATGTGGCCTATTTTTGAAAAAGTTTGTGAACTGGATGTGCCAATATTTTTACATCCTCATTTGAAACCCCATGGTATTGAATTGGACTGTACTATAAATAGAAGTATTGGTCGTGGGTTTGATGAAGCTAAAGCCTTTTTGCGGATAATGTATGATGTTTACCCCGAATTTCCCAATATAAAGTTTGTTATGCCCCATTTTGGCGGCGGTTTACTGGCTACTAAAGGCCGGGTAAATATGTTTTTTGAACCCCGGGAAGATTTAGGAATTCCTGTTCCTCAAGAAATAAAACCACTCCCTAAAACTCCCCTTGAATTAGAAGAGTTAGGTTACAAAAAAGCCTTTGATGAACTTTTTGACCGTATGTATTTTGATGGCGCGGGTTCAGGTGGTTGGGAACCTATTACCAAATTGGCTATGATGACTGTAAGACATGATCGGTTGATCTGGGGCTGTGATTATCCATTTGAAATTCATAATGGCAGAGATATAAAGTATTACTTAGATAGTGTGCGTAATCTAGATATCCCGGAAGAAGATAAAAAAGCGTTCCTTGGAGGAAACCTCTTAAAATTATTAAAGCTTGAAAAGTGATCGAAAAGAGAAGCTGGAGAATTTTTTATCCGGCTTCTCTTTTTCTAAAAAAAATTAAATAAGTTTTATATAAAAAGAAGGAGAAAATATTATCGTATCGAATATATGATATATCATATATCTTTTAAAATGCTTTTTAAATTTTCAAAGGGGGTGAAATAAATGAAAAAGAGTAATAGAATGCTGGAATTAACTCAGCCTGAAGTAGAAAAAGAGTTAAATGAACATGGGTTAGTAATTATTCCCACAGGTAGTGTTGAACAACATGGTCCCCATCTACCATTAGGAACTGATTACTATGCCATTGAAGCAATTGCGGAAAGAGTTGCCGCGAAGATGGGAGGGTTGCTTGTACCATTTCCCCATGTGGGAGTAACACCTTTTCATATGAGTTTTGCAGGCTCAATCACTTTTTCCCAGGAAACGTTTATGCAGGTTTTTAAGGATATCTGTGACAGCCTAATTAAACATAATGCCAATAAAATTGTTGTTGTTAACTGGCATGAGGGCAATACAGGGGCAATTAATACTATCTGTGCTAGATTACAGGTAGAGTATCCTAAAGTAATATTTATAATATCTCAGGCCTGCTATATTGCAGAAAAACTCTATAGTGATATAGGACTAAACCATGGTGGTGCATTAGAGGTTCTTCCTGTACAAGGTTATCGTCCTGAATTAGTTCATTTAGACAGAGCTACCAATCCTTCTCCTAAAGACAGAGCTAAAAAGATGGATGCATTAAGAAGACGCCGGGAAGCTTATCCGATAATTCCTGATATCAGAATTATGTACCCTACAGGCTGGTATGGAGATTTAGAAATTTGCACACCAGAAAATGCTGAGATATTTTTGGAAAAAGTTTCAGACCATGTTGTTGCATCAGTTCAGGAAACACTTAAGGAAATGGAAATGATCTAGATGAAAAAAATAAATTTAAACCAAATTCAATATAAAGAGGCTCAGAATCGCAAAATTGCAGAACTGGCTTCTGCCCAAGTTTTAGATTCTCAGGGTGTAACCTGTAGATTGGTGGAGGTAAATCCTGTTAGTTCTACTGAACCCCGTAGTCCTCACATACATTTGGATATAGAAGAAACCATTTATGTGCTAGAGGGAGAAGGGGAAGTATGGTTTGATGGAAACGTAGAAAAAATTTTCCCTAATGATCTAGTTTTAATACCTAAACAGGAAAAACATATGATCCTTAATACTACAAATAAACCTTTGAAAATACTTTGTTTTTTCCCAAGCAATGATATGGAAGCATCGCAAGTTCTATGTACAGATATTACATACCCAAATAAGGAGGAGAAATAATGAGTAAAAAATTGAGAATTGCTGCAGTAGGTTTAGGAAGATGGGCTTACATTCAAGCTGATAGTTATGTTAAAAGTGACAAGATTGAATTGGTAAGCTGCTTTACAAGAAATAAGGAAAAAAGAGAAAAGTTTGCCGCAAAATATGGCTGTGGTGCAGAAGAAAGTTATGAAGCATTACTGGCTAGAGAAGATATCGATGCGGTAATTGTGACAGTACCTAATGATGCTCATGCCGATGTAATTGTTCAGGCTGCTTTAGCTGGAAAACATGTTTGTGTAGAAAAGCCAATCTCCATTACTATGGAAGATGCAAAGAAAATTGACGAAGCAATTTCCAAAACTGGTGTTAAATTTACAGTACTTCATAGTGCCAGACGCTTAGGCGGCTTGAGGAAAATGAAAGAGTTAATCGATAGTGGAGCGGTAGGTCAAGTGTCAACGATCGAAGTTAACTTCTCTAATGAAAGGGGTTTGGAAATCAAACCTGGCAATTGGAGAGGAAATCCTGCTCAGGCCCCTGGTGGTCCTTTGACACAGCTGGGTGTGCACCAAGTTGATAATATTCAGTACCTTTTAGGCCGGGTTAAAAAAGTAGTCTGCTTCGGTAAACCCATGTATACAGAAGTGGAAAATGCAACTGTAACTCAGACTATCTGTGAATTGGAAAGCGGCCAACAAGCTTACATAGCTGCTAACTGGGCTTGTCCTGGTGTTTTCTCAGTAAATGTATTTGGAACCAAGGCCAATTTATTCTATAACCTAGATTTCACATGGTGGAGTAATTCAGATGTTACTGATAAGCATACCACTTTGCAGATTCAAGAGTTTGCATCAATGGGTGATGATCCAGATGACAGAGAATTAAGAACTTCTAATGTCGAAGTTCCAACTTGTAATCATCTCATGGATGAAATGGAAGAATTTGCTACTGCAGTCCTTGAAGGTGGAGATATAGAAATTGGCGTTAAAGAAGCTGCCCATAACGTAGCTATCGTTTTAGCTGCTGTTAAGTCTATGAATGAAGGAAGAGTTGTTGAAGTAAGCGAAATTGAGGGTTAGTTATATACAGGCGGACAGGTTATGTAGCCTGTCTGCCCATTTCCATTAAAATAATGTTTGTGAATAGAGGTAATGAGTATGAGACCGAAAATAATTTGCACTTCACCTACTTTTGGTAAGTACTCTCTAAAAGCAGTTGAAATGCTGGAAAATGAAGGCTATGAGTTGGTAAGAATTTCTATGGAAGATGCTAAAAATCCTGTCAAGCTCATTAATTATGTTCAGGATGCTCAAGGCTGGATTGTTGGTTTTTCTAAAGTGACCCGTGAAGTTTTAGAAAATGCACCAATGCTAAAATGATGCAAAATACAGCATATATCATCAATTGTGCCCGGGGTGGGGTAATAGATGAGGTGGCTTTATTAAATGCTTTAAATAAGGGCGAGATTGCCGGAGCAGCTTTAGATGTTTTTGCTTCTGAACCGCCATCAGTAGATAACCCGTTATTAGCCTTAGATAATGTGATAGTTACACCACATATGGGCGCTTATACTGAGGAAGCCATGGCTGAAATCAGTGAGGTCTGTGCAAAAAACGTAATAAGAGTCTTAAGTGGTCAAGAGCCTTTATACCGGGTAATTTAAGAGGAGGAATAATAATGGTTGAAAAATGGATAGGTGACAAATGGTGGGTCAGTGAATATAACTTTCATAATGAGGTAACTGATACCTTTAATTTGCCTAAAAGAATAGAGTTTCATGACGCAACTTTAAGAGATGGAGAACAAACACCGGGCGTAGTATTCAGAAAAGAAGAAAAAATGAGAATTGCGCAAATGCTTTCAGATCTAGGTGTGCATAGAATAGAGGCTGGTATGCCAGCAGTTTCTCAAGAAGATTCTGAGGCAATTAAGGCTATTGTGAAAATGAACTTAAACTCAAAGATATTTGTATTCTCCAGAGCAATGCAGGCCGATATCGATAGAGCAATTGATTGTGGTGTGGATGGAATTGTTCTCGAAGTACCCAGTAGCTATCCTAAGTTGAAACATCAATTTACTTGGACTGAAGAAGAGCTTACCGAAAGGTGTATAAATTCTATAAATTATGCAAAGAAGAATGGACTCTTTGTAAACTTCTTTCCTTTTGATACAACAAGAGCCCAGTTGCCTTTCTTAAAAAGATTCTTAAAAAATGTTACTGAGAACTCATCTCCAGATAGCATTGCTATCGTAGATACAACTGGTTCCTGTACACCTTCTGCTATGCGTTACTTAGTTAGGGAAGTTAAGAAAATTGTATCTTTGCCTCTTGAAGTACATACCCATAATGACTTTGGTATGGGAACTGCA
>JUEF01000112.1 GCA_000802045.1 Peptococcaceae bacterium BICA1-8 | reverse complement strand
GAAACCTTAATCTAACGAAGTGAAACCTAAAAACGGCATAGCCGTTTTTCTATATATAATTCAAAGGATTTACAGTTTTCCCGTTTTTAATTACTTCAAAATGGAGATGGGAACCGGTACTAGTACCGGTTGAGCCCACTGATCCAATCCTTTGACCCGTTTCTACCTTTTGTCCTGCCTTGACACTAATTTTGGAAAGGTGGGCATATCTCGTTTTTATACCATTTCCATGATCAACTACGATATTGTAACCATAACCTCCGTTATAACCAGCCGAAACAACCCGGCCATTACTATAGGCGTAGACCCCATTGCCATGGGCAGCAGCAATATCCACTCCATCATGGTAGCTTCTTTTTCCGGTAATGGGGTGAATCCGAGAACCAAAAGAACTAGAAATTCTTTTGCCCTGAACTACTCCGTAGTTTACGCTGCCACCCCGAGAAACGGTGGTTTTTGTCCCTATTTTAACAACTGCATTTACCGGCTCTTTTAATATTTTTTCATCTATTATATCTAAAGAGGATTGATAACCATTAGTAAGAATAATGCTGTAAGTTACTTCTTTTTCCCCTTCGGTACCTTCTTTAATTGTTTTTTTCTGATTTCGATACATGCTGCTATCTTTTTCCTGAGTCACTTTAAAGGGAATAGACTGAACTACCGTATTTTCCAGTTCTATTATTACATCTAATACAGGCTTAAAGGGCTTAACTACCAGTTTATCTCCGGGGAAAATTTTCTCTGGGTTTATCTCTGGATTTAAACCTTCAAGTTCTTCTATGCTAAGGTTATTTGCTTTTGCGATATTCCAGAGGTTATCCCCTTTTTGGACTTCAATTACTGTGGATTCGTTCTCCATAGCATAAATTTTCGCCTTAACCTCTTCCCAGGAAGCTATTTCTTCCGGCTTCACTTCTACTGGTATTATCTCAGTTTTCTGTTTTAGTTCTATTCTTTTAACAAGGGCATTTTTATCAATGTTTTGTAAGTATTCTTCCTTATATTCTTGTAATAAGGAATCTAAATTTTCTTTGTCGGAAGCAATAAACCATTTTTCACCATCTACACTAAACTCATATGCAGTTTCTTTGTTGAGGGAGTCTGCAATAATACGCAATTGGGGAAGTGCTACCAAACTAATAATTACGGCAAAAACAGTGAAAACAGTAAAAATAGTGATTTTTTTTGTCATATGCCACACCCTTATGTAAAAAATTAAAGCTATCTTATGTCGAAATTACTCACATTTTTAATTTTAGCATGAAAATGTCCATTATAGGTTTGTTTTTTATTAGAAATAAATTACAAAATTTTAAAACCAGTGAAGCTGAGATTAAGATTAAGATTCCGCTTCGCTAGATTATAGTAAAAAAGGTTTTTAACCTTAATCTAGTGGAATGAAATGTAGCGAAATCTTAATCTAACGAAACGAATGTGGAGTGTAATCTTTTTCTTAACAATATCTTGACATCATCTAGAAACTATATCAATATTCCTTGGTTATAATAAAACCACAGCAAGAAAAAATTTAAAAAATTTAAAGGAGGAATGTCTTATGAAAAAGAAAACTCTAATTTTAATCGCCGCTGCTCTCCTAACTGTGGTATTTTCTGCAGCAGCTTTTGCAGCAAGCTATGTAAATCCAGGAGAGCTTGTTTCTGGTTTAACTGGTAAGTCCGAAGCAGAGATTTATACTGAACGAAGCCAGGGCAAAACCTTTGGCCAGATTGCTGAAGATAATGGGCAGCTAGATAAGTTCAGAAGCGAGATGCAGGAATACAAAAAAGAAATAATTGATGAAAGAGTTAAAGCTGGTGTTATTTCGAAGGAAAATGGCGAAGCTTTAAAAAAAGCTATTGAGGAGAGAATAGCTGCTTGCACAGGAACTCCTGGAGCTAATCAAGAAAGATTAGGTCAACAATTTGGTGGTGGTATGAAATTTGGTGGAGGCCAAGGCGGCGGCTTTGGTAAAGGAATGGGCCAAGGAATGGGTTTTGGAAGGACAGTAACTAGATAACTTTTGCTTTAAACCGAGGGGTTTTCAATCCCTCGGTTTTAATTTTCGAAACACTACTATTGTGTGTAGTAGCTATGTTTAGTATAATGGTTTTGTGGAGTGGTGTGGGGAGGTGAAGAGAAGATGACGATAAAAAAACTTTTTTCTGATTTTAAGCCTTTTTCTCATGGGATTGCTAAAGTTTTGGGTCATTTAGAGGCAGATATAATGGAGATAATCTGGCAAAAGGGTAAGGTTTCAGTCAGAGAAGTTTATGAACAGCTGGCCCTTGAGAGGGAAATAGCTTATACAACGGTAATGACTATTATGGGTAGATTAGCAGAAAAAAATATATTGATAAAAGAAGCGAGAGGAAATGCTTACCTTTATTATCCCATATTATCTAAAGAGGAATTTACAGGCAAGATGGTGGGTAATGTAATTGATGGTTTAATGGAAGATTATGCAGATGCAGCCTTTGCCCATTTTATGAAAAAAATTGGCAAAGAGGATGCGAGGCAGCTCGAAAGGCTTGAAGAATTAATTCGTCAGCACAAAGGACAGGAGGAAAATAATGATTAACCATACTTATATTATTTACTCCTTTGCTGGCAGTGCTCTAGGAATCTTCTTAATCACAGTATTCATAAGATTAGGCTTTGTATCTCAATCCGGAGATAAGGCTAAATTGTACTTATCAACTCTTTTTTTGCCGGTATTAATTTATATTGGTTACTTTTGGATTTTCAATAAACCTTGTACGGCTGAGCTTTTGCATGTAGATTCATTCTTAAGTAGGTTGTGTGCAATTGGCTATTGGTTTTTGGATTATCTGATTCCCGTCTTGATCCTCATTTTATTTTTAGTCTTATTTAAAACTTTAATAAGTTCTTGGTATACAAGAACTCTAATTAAGAGGCACAGGATAGTAGATGGAAATATTTATTCTACGCTAATCAATTTAGTGGAAACCTTATGTGAAAAGGTTAATATAAAAATACCTCAATTGATTATTATACCTACGACCTCTATTAAGGCTTTTGTATTTGGATTTCGAAGTCAGTATCTTGTTTTGTCTCGTGGCTTAATAGAGTCCTTAACTGAGGATGAATTACTAATGGTTTTAGCCCACGAAGTCAGTCATCTTAAAAGAAAGGACTTTTTAACAAATTGGCTTAGTGTTTTCTTTAGAGATGTTATGTTTTTTAACCCCTTGGTGTACTGGCTATTTAATAAATATTTAGCAGAAATTGAAAAAAGGGCTGATAATGATGCTTTAGAGCTCTATAACAAACCTAGTAATTATGCTCTAACATTAATAAAGCTGTATAAGATAAAAGCTCGGACAAGCTTTTCTGATTATTTATTGGCAAGTGTCAATCCTTATCCCAGTTTTTTTGCTGGGACAAGTGTTTTAGAAGATAGGGTTGAAAATGTCCTGAAATTTAATAATAGCAAAACTTCGGTTAATAGAAATGCACGGTATTTAAATGGGTTTATTATTTTTGTAACGTTAATAATTTTAGCATTAATTTGCTAATTTTTTTAAACTAAACTACTACAGGTATTAGTAGACAGGAGGCGTTTTATATGAATTGGCAGGAGAAAAAACAGCAATTTAAGACTGAGAAGAAAGGAAATAATGGGGTTTTTTTAGTTGCAGCGCTATTATTAGTTGTCATTGCTTTTGGTGTTACGTTTTTTTTACAGAGGGAAGGTAATACTGAGCTCGAACTTTATAATGTTGGAGCAGTAAGCTATGAGGGGAAAACTATTCAAATGACTGAGCTAGAAAATAGTGTGGAAGATGGGAAAATACTTATTCCTTTAGAAAAGGTGCAAGAAAACAGCATTATTTATACCGAATATATTAAAGATGGTATAATTGTTCCCCTTACTGCCTTTATTACACCTTCTGGCAATGTTGTTGCTGCTATAAGCATGTGTGAACCTTGCAGGGGAACCAGATTCCATCTTAAGGGACAGGAGTTGGTCTGCAACGCCTGTGGCACCCGCTGGACCCTTGATGGGCTAAAAGGAACATGGGGAGGTTGTTTAAAATACCCACCTGAGGCATTAAACTATGAGGTTGACCAGGCTGGTATGAAGATAATATTAGATGAACTGGAAGTAGCTTCCTGGGTGCCCAGAAAATTATAGGATATCCGTGTGCCCCGAAGGTGCTCGTGGTTAAGATTTGATGGGTGTCATCCTGAGGAGGAACGACCGAAGGATCTTAAAATTCTTCACTAGATAAGATCCTTCGCTATCGCTTAGGATGACGGGACGTAGTGTGTGCAACCCGTGATAATTGCAAGGCTTTGCCTGTGGCATTCTCACGGGTCTAAGATCGCCACTCTACGCTCGCGATGACAGACCCTTATATTTAATCTTTTACCGGTCACCGAACACTGAGCACTGGGCACGCACTTTACACAGGTCACCATTTTCAGAATGAAAATCGAGGAGGAGAGAAATGGATAAAAATACGGAAATTCAAAGCCAGTTAAATGAGGTTAGTAAAAGGAAGAAAAAAACTGATTGGTTAGGAGCTTTTTTAATAGTATCTTTAGTTGTTGGTGCTGTCTGGTTTTTTCAACAGCCTACAGCTAGGGCTGATATTTTAGGTAATCGAGCACCATTTTCTTTAGGAGGAGGGTGCTGTAACACGGGTCAACAAAGTCAAAACAGAAATATAGCGGCAACCTGTGGTCAAGGTACTAGTGGGTGTGGGCTCAATACTAGTTCAGCAGTTACAGCTGATCAAGCGGTTATAGAGAAAGAGGCAGTAGAATATTATGTCCAAAACTATGGTGGAAATAATGTAGAAGCGGTTGTAACTGATTATGGCTGTCATATTCAGGCAGATATTTATCAAGACGGAAAACTCCTAGAAAGTCTTGGTTACAGCGGAGAGGGTCAGTTCTATTCGATTTAAGGAGAGGTTTTTATGGGGCTTTTTGAGCTATCACTTAAACATCTATGGCGTAACAAAAATAGGGTTATATTTCTGCTTTGGGGCATTATTATTGGGGTAACGACTATCGTTACCCTCTACACTATCACCTTCTCCATGGAGCAGGAAATTAGTGATAAATTTGATCAGATTGGCTCAAATATGATAATAGTCCCTAATTCTGAAAGTTTATCTTTAAACTATAGTGGTGTTACTATCCAGGGTGGAACACAAAAAATGGTTGAATTATCCGATGATGCCCTTGATAGAATCATGAGCATCAAAAATTCGGAAAATATTGCAGTCATTGCCCCTAAACTTCTCGGAACACTAGAAACAGATGGGGGCAAGGCTCTAGCGGTGGGTGTAGATTTTGCTGCCGAATTCAGAATGAAAAAATGGTGGAAGCTTGAAGGCAAAAAACCTGGCGTTAATAATGAAGTCATCTTAGGTAGTAATGCAAGCAGTATATTAGGTAAAAAAGTTGGTTCCAAGATTGTCATTGGAGATACTGAACTTGTTGTTTCGGGAATCTTAGCTGAAATGGGGTCAGAGGAGGATGATGCACTATATCTAAACCTGCCTTTACTCCAAAAATTGCTTAATAAGGAAGGTAGCTTAAGCTTAATTGAAGTCAGTGCTTTGTGTTATACCTGCCCAATCGAAGATATTGTAATGCAGATTGCAAATAAGCTGCCAGAGGCTAAAGTAACTGCCGTGCTAGAAGCGGTAGAAGCCAGAAAAGTCATTGTTGATAAATTTAGCGCTTTAGCCCGTACTGTAGCAATAATCGTATTATTTATTGGCTTTCTGATTGTTACCAATTCTTTTCTTGCTGCTGTAAATGGTAGGAAAAAAGAAATTGGTATATTGAGGTCTTTAGGCTTTAAAAGAATTCATGTAGCGGTAGTAATTGTTTTAGAAGGTATTGTTGTCAGTTTATTTGGGGGCATAACAGGATATCTTTTAGGAACTCTTCTGGCTAAGTGGCTAGCTCCCCTAATTGCACAAATGGAAGTATTAATAGCATGGGATTGGAAGCTGGGAATCATCTCTCTAATATTGGCAGTCATAGTTGGAATTTTTGCTAGCATAATACCGGTTTTTAGGGCTGTTAAGCAGGACCCTGCCGATTCCATGCGGGCAATTTAAGGGGGAAGAAGAATGGGACTCTGGGATATTGTTATCAATAACCTCAAAAGACGAAAAGGGAAGGTACTGTTTATTATTGCTGGTATTACAATTGGGATTGCTACTGTAGTTACTTTGTTTTCTTTGACAACGTCAATGAATAATAAAATGGCTGAGGATTTAGAAGAAATAGGGACTAAGGTCTTGTTAGCTCCCCAATCGGAAAAAACCTCTTTTACCTATGGCGGAATAACCGTAGCCCAAGATGTAGCCTTTGATATTAAAAAAATACCCCGGGATATCCTTGTGCTATTAGAAGCTAGGAGCGAGGAATTAAATATTAAGTATATTGCACCCAAAATAGTTCATGAGGTGTATTTAGACGGGAAATCTAATCTTTTGGTAGGAGCCAATATTAATAGTGAGCTTAAGTTAAAGCCTTGGTTAAAGTATAGCGGTAGCTTGCCTGATAGTGAAAATGAAGTTTTATTAGGCAATAGCTTAGCAGAGCAATTAGCAAAAAAGCCAGGTGATAGTCTAATTATCAGCAATTCAAATTTAACCATCGCGGGAGTATTAGATGAAACTGGAGTTCAAGAGGACAATATTATTTTGGCACCCTTAGTTTTAGCAGAAAGCTTAAGCGGGGACGCAGGTTTAAGTTTAGTAGAATTGGTTTTTAATAATTCTCCTAATTTAGATGCTGATATTAATTCTCTCAAAGCTTTAGTTCCAGATGTTAAGGTAACAACCGTAAGAGAAGTGATGGAATCTAGAAAAGAAGTAATAGACCGATATGAAAATTTTGCTTTTCTTGTATCGGTTATTGTGCTATTAATTGCAGGATTAATTGTTGTAACAACAATGTTAGGTGCTGTTAATGAACGAATTAAGGAAATTGGAATTTTTCGAGCTATAGGATTTAGAAAAAAGGATATTATTTACATTATTACTTTGGAAGCAGCTGTAGCTTGTGGGGTAGGGGGATTTTTCGGTTATGTGTTAGGTGTACTCGCTGCCAAAGGGGCAGCTCCTTTGATAGAAACTGAGCTACTTATCGGCTGGAATCCGGGGTTATTTTTAATCATGATAACCATGGCAGTAATTATTGGCTTAATAGCCAGCTTGCTCCCTGCAGTCAAAGCTGCCCAACTAGACCCACAGGACGCACTTAGATATCTGTGATTGGAGGTTTACAAATGACTTTTATTGCTGTAAATAATGTTTCAAAAAAATATGAAATTGGTAGTGAGCTAAAAGCTTTGGATAATGTTACTCTAAAGATAAACCAAGGTGAATTTATTGCTATCATGGGTCCTTCCGGTTCTGGCAAGAGCACCTTGCTTAGTATTTTAGGTGTGCTTAATCCTCCCACGGAGGGTAATTTAATCATTGATGATATAGATGTTTTTAAGTTAGCAAATGAAAAACAGGCTGATTTCCGCAGGGAATACCTGGGGTTTATTTTTCAGCAGTTTAAGTTACTTCCTTATCTTACGGCAGTTGAAAATGTAATGCTGCCTCTTACGGTGGCACAGATCAGTAAAAAGGAAAAGCTGCAAATGGCAGAAAAGGTTTTAGCTAAGATTGGGCTTGAAAGTAAACTGCACAGGCTGCCCCATCAATTATCGGGAGGGGAGCAAGGACGGGTGGCCATAGCTAGGGCCATAGTTAACCAGCCACCTATAATCTTAGCTGATGAGCCGACAGGCAGTCTAGATACCAAGACAGGGCAGGAGATAATAGAAATATTTAAAGCCTTAAATGAAGATGGACATACGATCCTAATGGTAACCCACAATAAAGAAAATCTAGAGCATGTTAAAAGGACTGTATTAATCAGAGATGGTAAAATTGTAAATTAACTTAATATAAAAAAATGCGACAGGGAGCATCCCATGTCGCATTTTCGTTGGGACATTCCTCATCCAAGAGGCATGAGACAAGAAGCAAGAAACATGAATAATTTATTTTATATATAGTCTCCTGTCTCCTGCATCCTGCATCTTGTACGGAGTGTCCCCTTTCCTTGTTATAAAATCCATCCTTAATCCCCATAATATTACAGTAGGAACTGCGGGGAGTGGTTAGGGTGGATTTTATTAGGTTAAAAAGGGAAATTTTGCTGATAGTATTTATCTTAATGCTATCAGCAATTCCTTTACAAACCCAGGCAGCAGAGACTTATGAAAAGAAAGAGAACCCAAAATCGGCGATATTAATCATTTTAGACCAGATTAATATCGAGGATTTATCCGGTGGAGAATATCCAAATATAAAAAAGCTTGCTCAAATAGGTGCTAAGGGCTTGATGAATATTAGAACTGCAGTTAGATATGAGCCTGCTAACGGTTATCTTACTATAGGAACAGGTACTAGAGCTGTTGTTCCTAACAATGGCGGCAAGGCTTATAGCTTTTCGGAAAGTGTAGAGGGAGAAAAAGCAGGTTTAATATATGAAAACATTACAGGAGTAAAGCCATCAAACGGAAGTATTCTTGTATTGGATATTCCGAGCATAATTGCCGAAAATAAAAAACAGGATTATGAAATTATACCGGGACTTTTAGGAGAGACCCTCAAAAGAAATAATATCAACGTCACCCTCCTAGGTGATGCTGATACCCCAAAGGAAAAAAGGCGATTTGCCGCCCTAATTGGTATGGATTCCTTAGGCATGGTAAATAGAGGTGAGATAGGTCAAGCTCTCACTATTAGAGATATGGAAAGCCCTTATTTAGTCAAAACCGATTATCATAAACTATTAGAAGCATTTATAAAATACAAAAGCCCAAGTCAAGATGGTTTATTGATAATACAACTAGGGGATACGCTAAGGGCAGATAACTACCAAAGTTTCGTATTAGCCGAGCGGAAAGAGTCTTTTAGAAGAAGGGCTCTAACAGAAGCAGATAGTTTTATTGGTCTGGTATTAAAAGAAATAGATTTAAGTAAGGATTTATTGCTGGTAGTGACCCCTTATCCCTCCCAAGCTGGATATAGTGAAAAGAATCTACTTACTCCATTTTTTATGGCTGGACCTGGTCTAAACCCTGGCCTGGCTTTTTCATCCACAACTCGCAGGGAAGGAATCATAGCTAATATTGATGTAGCTCCAACCATTCTGACTTTTTTTGGAGTCAAGGTCCCTGAGTTGATGATAGGTTACCCAATAATAAGCAAAGTTTCTCTAGAAGGTTTGCAGAAACTTACTGCGATGAACCAACAGATACAGAGTACTTTCGTTCAAAGGGCGTATCTTATTAAACCCTTTGTTGCCCTTCAGATTATAGTGTCCTTAGTCTTTTTACTAATGTTTTTTTTCAGGAAGCAGTGGCTTAAAATAATGAGACCATTTATTCTTGCTAGTTTGGCAGTACCGTTTATTTTATTAATACTTTCTTTATTTTCCTCAAACAGCCTATTAGCTAACTATTTTTGGCTTATTCTTTTTATGATTATCTTCACGGTCCTTATTACTGTTATTTTTAGGGATACTCTAAGTGCTATCGCCTTTATTACTTTAATTACCGCTTTGGCAATATTAATTGATTTATTTCAAGGTGCGCCTTTAATGAAAGTATCTTTCTTGGGCTATGATTCTATTGGTGGTTCCCGTTATTATGGTTTAGGGAATGAATACATGGGGGTTCTAATAAGCACGTTAACAATAGGTTTGATGGCTATTCTGGATAAATACAAAGCAGGGAAAAGGGAGTACCTGCTAGTTACCCTAATTTTTTTGGCAGCATTTTATCTAATATTATCTCCGGACTACGGTAGTAATGTAGGGGGGACCATAAGTGCATTTGGTGCTTTTACAATAACCCTATTACTAGCCCTAGGTGTTAAAGTCGGGTGGAGGCATCTTCTATTTATTACCTCTGGGCTATTTTTAGCTTTGCTAGTTTTATTTTTTATTATTAGCCCAAAGGCCTCACCTAGCCATATTAGTAAAACCGTAGAGCTCATACAGACTAGAGGCTGGCAATCCTTAGCATTAATTTTTGGCAGGAAATTAGCCATGAATTATAAACTGCTAAAATATACTGTCTGGACTAGGGCTTTATTAACATCCATAGTCGTATTAGTAGCTCTCTTATATAAACCGCCCTATCTAATAAAGACCATATTTAAAAAAAATAGATTTCTTTATAATGGTTTTATAGGTACTGGCGTCGGGTGTATTTTAGCATTATTTTTTAATGATTCCGGTATTGTAGCAGCGGCAACTATGATGATCTTTATAGCTCTACCAGTACTGCTTCTGGTAATAGATGAAAGTGAATAGGATATTTCTCCCTTCTTGCAGGAAAGAAGAGGTAAAATGTAGTAATTATATGCTCATAATGTTATTTTTTATCAGTTCTACAGTTCTACAGTTTTAAAGAAAAGAGATTTCACTCCACATTCGTTTCGTTAGATTAAGATTCCGCTTCGCTAGATT